>NZ_JBEGDB010000454.1:1936-3632 GCF_043638955.1 Bradyrhizobium sp. 31Argb
AGCCGCACGCCATTGCCAATGAGCGCGCCTTCGGCCGGCTGGCCCACGCTCTGCGCGTTGTTGGCCCACACCGAGGAGTCGAGCGACGGCGTGCCGCGCTCGTTGAAGTGATAGACCAAGAGCGTGTCGGGATCGTAGGTCGCCTTGGCGTCCGCCGCCGCAACCGCCTTCTTGTTGCCGTAGTAGAGCCAGATCTCGGCCTTGGCCCCCGGCTGCACGTTCGGCACCGCGACCCAGATCAGCGCCTCGCTGAGCAGCCCGTCATATTTCTCGACGTGATACTTCAGCGGCGTCTTGTCGTCGCCGGCGACAAACCGCAGGTCGGAGCCGTCGTCCTTGGCGGAGGCGAAGCGGAAATTGCCGGTGTGCAGCCGGACCAGGACCGGCGTCGACCCGACCGGGTCGGTGATGTTGGCCCCAGTGGCGCTGGCATCGATCGTGATCTTCTTGCGCAATTGCCATTCATCGTTCCACCAGGCGTTCGCCGGCGCCGACAGCGCCAGCACCGCCACCACAGCCAGCAACAGCATGGCCGCCGCGTTCGCGGCCGCGCGCGTCGCACCGCTCCCCATGGCCCGCATCTT
This sequence comes from Bradyrhizobium sp. 31Argb, assembly GCF_043638955.1. Lineage (NCBI taxonomy): Bacteria > Pseudomonadati > Pseudomonadota > Alphaproteobacteria > Hyphomicrobiales > Nitrobacteraceae > Bradyrhizobium > Bradyrhizobium sp. 31Argb. The sequence continues at coordinate 2,521 of NZ_JBEGDB010000454.1, forward strand.
GTCCCATCCCATTGTCATCAGAATTCACCCCAGAGCCGAACGTTGAAGCGCGGGTCGCCCGCGCGCGTATAGGTTTGGCTGACCATCGGAACGGACAGCGCGAACATGCCATTGAACGCGTTGAACACCTTGAAGCGGGTGCCGACGCCGTAGCTCCATAGGTTGAACGCCGACTGCTGATCCGGCAGCGGCTTCTGGATGCTGACATGCGCGGCGTCGGCAAAGGCGAACAGCCGCCACTCGTTGAAGGTGGTGAAACGCGGCGCTCCCTGGCCGGTCTCGTCCTTCATCTCCTTCTGCAGCATCGCGCCGAGGTCCGGGCTGCGGATCTCCAGATTGCCGATCACGCCGTCATCGCCGAGCACTTCGGATTCCAGATAGCCGCGCACGGTGTTGAGGCCGCCGGCGCTGAGCTGCTCGCTCGAGACCAGGGGTCCGTCGGCGACCTGCGCCTGCACCTTGCCCCAGAGCTGGAAATTCTCCGGCAGTTCCTGGGTGTGCGACACGTCGACGTTGAAGTGCGTGAAGCTCGGCGAGGCGTAATAGCGCTTGGCGTCGAACTCGGTCCAGTCGCTGCCGAACGGCCGCAGACTGTAGGTGATCCCGGCGTTGAACTGGGTGACGAAGTTCTCGTTCTGGAACGTCGCGCCGTAGGTGGCGACCACCGGATAATAGGTCACCGGGGAGGCGAAACTGTCGGTGCCCAGCCCCACGGTCTGGTCGAAGTGCTTGTAGTCCACCCCGACCGACAGCGTCTGGAAGAAGTTCTCGCGGCCCGGCAGCGTCATCACCGCACGGCCGCCGATGATCTCGCCGGGGCCGACGATGTTGGTGCCGCCAACGGTGGCGACGTTGCTGCTCGACTTCACGCCGTAGAGCAGAAAGCTCAGCCACTCGACATCGGGAATCCGCGCCAGATACGACCCCGAGAACACCTCGGCATCGCCCGGCCGCTGCGGCGCCACCTGATAGGTGAAGCTGGCGGAATGCCCGAGCTGCCACAGATTGTCGTAGTGCACGGTGGCGATGAGGCGGGCCGGCGTGGTGTTCGGCGAGTTGGCGTTGTTGACCTCGATGGTGCCGTGGATCGGCGCCTTGTCCTCGATATTGAG
>NZ_JBEGDB010000455.1:0-3629 GCF_043638955.1 Bradyrhizobium sp. 31Argb
GCTTCCTCCTAAAAGAAAGCCTTGAATCACGTTCAATCTGATTTGAGAATCCCAAGAGTCCACACGGCCTAGCGCCGAAATCCCGACGCTTACCGTGGCGGAACTTGAAGCGGATACTCACGGTGTGTTCCGCACCTACCGCAAGGAATACCCAGTGGTGCTGCACGAGACTGGCGGATATTTCGTGCTGCGCTTCTCCGATGTTGACCGTCTGAGCAAGGATCCGCGCTTCCTCCCCAGCGGAACGAGCTTTCCCGAGATGCAGGGCTTCAGCAGTGGAACGATATTCGATGCATTCGACTATGGCATGCTGACGGCCGACGGCGATGTGCATCGGCGCCGCCGTGCGCCGTTCTCACGATTATTCGCTGCCCGCGCGATCAATGAGATGCGTCCAAGCATTCGCCGCGCGGCCTCGGACCTCATCGAGGAGTGGTACGGAGATGGCGAAGTCAATTTCTTCGAAGAGTTCGCAGCCAAACTGCCCGCCCGCATCATTGCCGATCTTTTGGGACTCCCGCGCGAGGACATCCCGGAGTTTATGCTGCTGGTCTATGTGGTGTCCAAGGTCTTCTTTCTCGGGCTGAGCCCGGACGAAGTCGTCGAGGTCGAAAAGGCAGGGCAGCGGCTACGCGAGTATGTCGACAAAGTCCTCGACGAACGTCGCCGCAGGCCGCGCGGGGATTTCCTGTCCGCGTTCCTGGCTGCCGCGACCGAAGGGGGTGAAATGTCCCCCGAGGAGATGCTTTACCAAATTTTCCAGCTGATCGTCGGTGGCACCGATACCACCAGGGTCGCGATCGCAGTACAGGTCGCTCTTCTGCTTCAGCATCGCGAGCAATGGGAGCAGGTGTGTCGCGATCCGGATCTGGTTTCAGGCGCGGTCGCCGAAGCGATGCGCTTCGAGCCGAGCGTCGGGGGGACCGCAAGGGTCACGAGCGAGGATGTCGATGTTGGCGGGACTGTCATCCCGGCCGGCCAGCTTGTCACGTTATCGACCATGTCGGCCATGCGTGACGAGATGACCTACGATCGCCCTGATATCTTCGATATTCATCGCACCAACCAGCCACGGCTGCATCCGATCTTTGGCTATGGCGCGCATCGGTGCATCGGCGAGGCGATCGCCCGCGCCGAATTGGAGGAAAGCCTCAGCGCGATCGCTGCCCGCATACCGCAGCTCAACCTGGATGTGCCGCCGAAAATCAGCGGCCATTTCGGAATCCGCCGCGCCGACACCATGCGGCTCTCCTGGAAGCCGTAAAACGGTCGGGCAAAGGTCCGCGCTACAGACGCCGGCGCGACCGCAATTGACTGGATAACCGGCGGCTGCGGTCTGCCAATTCGTCCGTCTCGAGGTCGACGGCGGCGGAGGCCAGGCGATAGCTGCCGATCCTGCCGATGACGTCCGCGGCCGAGACCTGTGGCCGGGCTCCGTTGGAGTCGCGCGGGAGGGATGGGGATCGTCCGCCTGGTCGCCGCGTCAACGCAGACTGCCTGGTAAGCCTCCCTCCGCGGCTTGAGGACGATCACACAGTCCCGGTTGGCCGAGTAGGACACGCGGAAGCTCAAGTAAGAGACGGTCATCGTCGGTCCTGTTCACGGGCAAAGTTCCGCCGTTCGCAGACGAGGACGCCTGCGGCCATTGCTTCGCGGGATTGGGAAGGGATTTACGGGTTGGTTTCGCTAGCCCGCAGTGCCAAGGCGTGCGAGCAGAGTGTAGGTCGGGTGCTCATGACCCGACACGTAACGCAAATCCTTGAAAAGTCGCTTCGAGATATCTCTAAAATTGGATGCAACCGCGAGATCGTCGTCGGCCGGGGAGGCTCGCTAGGCTAACCGCGACCGACGAGATGGGCTGCAGAGCGCCAGGCGTGACGCGACAGCGCTTCGAGGCTTCGAACCGTTTCGACGCGAACGAGCGCCGCGTCGGCGGTCAGCGTTCCATTGGCGACCGCGCCCAGCGTCGCGCTGCGGTGGGTGCGCAGCATTTCGCCAAGTTGCGTCGCACAACGCTCAAGCTCGGGCATGGCCTCGTCAGTCGAAACCGCGCGCGGACCGGCCATGACGTCGGCGCCATGTGAGGCTGGCATGACCTGCGGCGATCCGGCGGCGCGGGGCGCCGCCACGCCGCGCGCGATCGCGGCCGCGCTTCGCATCGCTTCTGCGCATAGCTCTGCGGCGCGGATGTCCTCCGGTCCGCCACCCACCGAGCCGAAATTGATTCCGCTATTCGCCATTTCCGTCAGTCGAGATGCGTGGTCGAGTGCGTGCAGTGTGCTCGTGAGACGCTGTTGCTCGTCGTCGGTCTCAGGCGGTCCGGTCACATCCGACAGGAATATTTGTGCCTGGCGCAAGGCATCGGCCGCATCCTGCACCGATGCGGCGTCCTTCCCCAGACGGATCGGTTCAGCGCGGCCGGCCAGCGCCGCCTCGATCGAAGCGCATACCGTTGCGAGCGCGCGCGCGATCGTTCGCCGCACCGCTTCCACCGCCACGATCGGGCTCGCAAGCGCGGAAGGATCGAGGCACCGCGTGAGCGGCGAGCCACGCTCGGGCAGAATACGCTCGACCAGTCGCGTGAACCAGTTGACAAACGGCAGCAGCACCACCACGCCGACAACATTATACGCCGTGTGATACCCGGCCAGCAACGTGACGCCATCGACGGTGCTCGAGGCACGCACGAGCAGAGGGATGACGACGGGGAAAAGCACCAGCGCGATAACGGCGGCGATAAGCTTGAAAAGGACATAAGCGATGGCCAGCCGCTTGGCCGTGGTGCTTGCGCCAATCGCGGCCAGGCCGGAACTCGTCGCTGTTCCGATGTTCTGGCCGATGATCAGCGCACAGGCCTGGTCCAGTCCGACCGCACCGGCGAAGTAGGCGGACAACGTGACCGCGACGGCGGCCGTTGACGACTGCATCAGCGCGGTCATCACCAGCCCGACCACGACCAGCACCAGCACGCCGAACAGGCCCGACCACCACCCGGCTTCGGGACTGGCGAGAACGGCAGGCAGGTCCGCCGGGTGCAACCGTTCGGCCAGCCCGCCCATGCCCTGCTGCAGGGTCGTCAACCCAAAAAGCACAAGCCCGAACCCGGCCAAAGCGGCGCCCATCCCGGATATTCGCCCGCGAGCCAGAAGCTTGGTCAACGCGCCAACAAAGATCATCGGCAGTGCCGCGGCGGTGAGCGAGACGCGGACGCCGATGAGCGCGACCAGCCAGCCGGTCCCCGTGGTGCCGACATTCGCCCCGAAGACGAGGCCCAACCCTTGCCGGAACGTCAGCAGGCCCGCGCTGACGAGACCGATCGTCGTCATGGTCGTTGCGCTGGAGGACTGCACCAGAAGCGTGACGATAGCGCCCCAGAAGGAGCCGTGCAGCGGCGTCGCCGCCGCCTTGGCTAGCACCGTGCGCAGGGCGGACCCGGCCAGCGCCTTCAGGCCGTCCGTCATCACGGTCATGCCAAGCAGGAAGAGGCCGACGCCGCCGAGTGTTGAGATGGCCATAGACATGCGGGCTCCTGACGATCAGGCCAGCTCCCGCACTCTAGGCCGTGTGGACTCTTGGGATTCTCAAATCAGATTGAACGTGATTCAAGGCTTTCTTTTAGGAGGAAGCCT
>NZ_JBEGDB010000456.1:0-3581 GCF_043638955.1 Bradyrhizobium sp. 31Argb
AGAAAGGGATCAGGAGCGGTCAGTTTCCAACTAACAAACCGGTTCAAGCGGTCCCGCTCCGCGGGTCCATTTCACATCGGCGGCGCCGGGGGAGAGGGACGGTTGAGTCATGGCGAGGGCTGTGTACGAAAATCCCAAGGCGGCAATGTCTTCGATTGTAACAACCGGGAACGGTGACACACATACCGCTGTCGTCCCGTCGAAAGACGGGACCCATAACCACAGGCGATTGTTGTGGCGTGAGCAAGCGGTGGTAGCGGAGCGCACTACAAAGGCCTGTGGTTATGGGTCCCGGGTCAAGCCCGGGACGACGGGGGAAAGGTCCAATTCAATTTTCAAACAGCTTGAGGATGCGAGTCCACATTCTCGCGGCGCTTTGCGTCCGAGCTTTGCGTCACTTCCCACCCTCCTCGATATCAGAGGGCGCAGGGAAAGCCGGGTGCCGGTTGCACCCATGGGTCCCGTGCAACAAAAAGCACGGGGGTAGGACCACAGGTTCAACCGAAGCATTCCGGCTTTCCCTGCGCGATGGTTTTAACGGTTTCCTTCGTGCTCTCCCCGGTGACCGGGCTTTCTTGCCACCGTCATCTCTCGCGCGAACTTGTTCGCACAAAAAACTTAGCGCCAGCGTCGGGGCGCCAGGACCACACGACTTCGCCGTCCGCACTGCGCGTGCTCGTCAGTCACACGCATCGCGTCCACCGCATCCCACCGCAACGTTCGTGACGATCGCGAGCCGCCCCTCATTCGCGTGAGACGCGCGGAGTTAAATCACTGATTTGCCCGACGGGTTAAGCGGAATATTTTTCGCGCGACGGCTGGACAGACTTTGGTTGATTTGCCCGTCGGGTTGTTATGTCGCACCCAAAGTAGCCACATCGTCATTGCGAGCCAGCGGGTCGGCGCGTAGCGCCGCCCGATGGCTCGCAATGACGGAGGTGGTTTACGGTATCCGAGCCTTCGTAGCCCGGGTGGAGCGGAGCGCAACCCGGGGCGTCTGCGGCACTGTTTACGAGCGTCTCCCGGGTTACGCTGGCGCTTTACCCGGGCTACGGTACTAATTAGTTGGGGACGCAGCTCTTGCGGTGGCATCGATGGAATTTGGTGACAGAACGCGCTTTGCCGTGAGCTTGGAGCTCGACGAAGACAGCGGTGGCCAATGGATGTTCGGGAAGTTCTGTTATTGGATCGACGGCAAGATGATTGGAAATTACGAAGAAGGAACCTCTCTTCGTGACACTTTGACCGCGCTGAAATGGGTAGTTCACGATTCCGGAAAACGTGAAGATTGCGCGAGGTTCGAGATGCCGTCCGAGGACGTCTTTGAAGCCATCGATTCATCCATGTATGGGCAGGCTGAAAATGCAAGCAGTGAATCGGACGGCGACGCTACGGCGCGATTCGAAATTTCTCCGCAGATCGATATATTCAATCAGTGGAAGATATATTTGATAGATTGCAGAAGTCAGGCGCGACTGCTGTACAAGAATCTTTCTGATCCCAATGTCAGTGAATTCTTCCTGAAGAGGGCTGAGTTCGATGCGTGCATTCAGCTGGCCTGGGACCAATTAAATGCCCTGTATGATAGAGCGCTTAGCGCGTAGGGGGTAGCCGAGCCCTATGGACTGCGCGAAAAACAGGCAGATTTGATCGCGGTTGCGTGCGAGATATTCAACAACCCGGATTGGCCGATGGACACCGCGCCGGAATGGCCGTTCCGTAATGTTCCGCCGCAGTTCGGCTATTGGCTGGGCACCCGCGCCAAACGCGGCTTTGGAACCAATCCGTCGACCTGGCAGAGCGGGCTCCAAGAGCGACGTCCGTAAGCAGCACAACGAGCAACGCACGATGTCGTGAGCGACGGTATTTCTCCGGTAAAATTGGCCTTGATCCGACCAAAAAGGCATTGTGTGTTTGCCTGCGCCGGGCGAGAAACGGCGATTCAACACAATGGTGGCTGGTACAGCGGGAAGGATCGCAGGCAATGCGCAGGAATTTTGGCTTTCTCCTCGGCACGGTCACCGGCGTTGGTCTTACTCTTCTTGTCACCGCCCCGCAGGGCGCCAATCTGGTTGCGGTCGCCAAGGCCGCGGTCCGCTCCGATACCTATTCCCAGCTCAATCTTTTCGGCGACGTGTTCGAGCGCGTCCGGACCGACTATGTCGAGAAGCCCGACGATTCTAAGCTGATCGAGGGCGCCATCAACGGCATGATCACCTCGCTCGATCCGCATTCTCGTTACATGAACGAGAAGGGCTGGACCGACATGCAGGAGACCACCCACGGTGAGTTCGGCGGCCTCGGTATCGAAGTCACGATGGAAGAGGGCTTCATCAAGGTCGTAGCGCCGATCGACGACACGCCGGCCTCGCGCGCCGGCATCATGTCGGGCGACATCATCACCCAGATCGATGACGAACAGATCCAGGGCATGACGCTGGATCAGGCCGTCAACAAGATGAAGGGCCCGCCCAACAGCCAAACCAAGCTGAAGATCGTCCGCAAGGATGCCGACAAGCCGATCGACGTTTCCATCACCCGCGAGATCATCCGCGTGCGCCCGGTGCGCTTCCACGCCGATGGCGGCAATGTCGGCTATATCAGGATCAACTCGTTCAACGAGCAGACCACCGAGGGCCTGCACAAGGCGATCGCCGAAATCTCCAAGGAGATTCCGCAGGACAAGCTTGCCGGCTATGTGATCGACCTGCGCAACAATCCCGGCGGCCTGCTCGACCAGGCGGTGTCGGTGGTGAGTTCGCTGATGGCGCGCGGCGAGGTCGTCTCGACCCGCGGCCGGTTGCCGGAAGAGACGCAGCGCTTCACCGCGCGCGGCGGCGACATGACCAAGGGCAAGCCGCTGGTGGTCCTGATCAACGGCGGCTCGGCTTCTGCCTCCGAGATCGTGGCCGGTGCGCTGCACGACCACAAGCGCGCGACCCTGATCGGCACCCGCACCTTCGGCAAGGGCTCGGTGCAAACCATCATTCCGCTCGGGGCTGGCAATGGCGCGCTGGCGCTGACCACCGCGCGCTATTTCACGCCGTCCGGCCGCTCGATCCAGGCGCAAGGCATCGCGCCCGATATCGAAATTCTGCAGGACGTGCCGGACGAATTGAAGACTCGCGCGGAGATCAAGGGCGAGGCGTCGATGCGCGGGCATCTGGCGGCCGAAGGCACCGAGCAGACCGGCTCGCAATCCTTCGTCCCGCCCGACGAGAAGAACGACAAGGCGCTGAACGCCGCCTACAACCTCCTGCGCGGCGTCACCGTCAATGCCGACGCCAAGAACGCGCCGAAGCGGACGATCCCGAACTGAGGCTATACGGCTGTCTGATCCTCATCCCGAGGAGCTGCGCCTTCGCCGCATCTCCGGACGATGCTACGCATCGCCGGGACAAGGATGAGGCCACCTCACCATGAGGGGCTCACGGCGGAATCGTAGGGTGGGCAAAGCGAAGCGTGCCCACCATTACGAGCGGAGTGTTGATGGTGGGCACGCTGCGCTTTGCCCACCCTCATATGGGGCTTTGTGAGTCAAGGCTCTCAACGAACGGGTGTGGGTCGGGTTTTTGCGGTGA
>NZ_JBEGDB010000457.1:0-3576 GCF_043638955.1 Bradyrhizobium sp. 31Argb
TCGACCGCGAGCACCTGACGCCGGCCTTCCCAGTCGACCCCGATCGCGATCAGCACCGCCTGGCTCGCAATGATGCCTTCGTCCACGCGGCGACGTGGGCCGACGACATCAAGACGAAGAGCGATTACCGGGAGGATCGCATTACGGACGCGACCGCCGGGCAGAACGTAGCTTACGACAAGCTCAAGCACAGCTATTGGCACTATGAGGACATATTGTTCTCGCCGGACGGCACGACGCTGCCCGCACCGGATCCGGTCGATGCCGCGAAGATGGCGAAGATCATGATCGCTACGCTGCCCGCAGCTTCCGGCGCCTCCGATCAACTCCGTTCCTACGACCTCGCCTGGTTGCTGCACCTCGTCGGGGATCTCCATCAACCGCTTCACGCGATCGCCCGCTATACCGCCGAGCTTCCGCACGGCGACCGCGGCGGCAATGCCGAGATGGTGGTCCCGGCCACCGGCGAGACGATCGCGCTGCACGCCTATTGGGATCGTCTCTTCGGCGGATATTCTTCCGTCTTCGCGGCCATCTTCGACGCCGACGATCGGGGTGGCCTCGGGTCGGTTGCGGTCGATGCCGACGCGCAGAAGGTGCTCGATCCCGATCGATGGGCGCAGGAGAGCTTCGAGGCCGCGAAGAGCTTCGCATACGCCCAGCCGGTCGGGCCTGGATCGGCTCCGGTCCAACTCACGCGCGACTACGAAACGAACGCACGCAACGTCGCCCGGAACCGCGCAGCCCTTGCCGCGGCAAGGCTCGCGAAATTACTGGACATGGCGCTCCGCTAGATCTCGAAGGGAGAACCTGAATGCTGCCGACGATGCTTCAGAGATTGTACGCGGCGTCCGACCTCCTTGATGGATTCAATCCGTTCGACGAGTTGGGATTCACGCTCACCCGCGATTTCGAGGTGTTTCGGCAATTCGTGTCCGACGGAGGACCCGTGCCGTCCTCCCTGGCGACGCGACTGTCGCAGGCGCGGCACGACGCGACGATCGCCGATGCCCTCAAGAGATTTCTGAAGGACGTTGGCCGGCCGCTCGTGGGGTTCATGGGCGGCCACGCCGCCAAGCGCAATTCGCCGGCGTTCGCTGACATCGCCAAGCTTGCCTGGAGCGTGGCGCAGGACGGGTACCTCATCGTCACCGGAGGCGGTCCCGGCGTCATGGAGGCTGCGCACGTGGGAGCGGCCTTCAGCAAAAACGGAATGGACGATCTCGAAAGGGCCTTGGCGAAGCTTGCGGCGACCCCGGATTACGGCGATCTGGATGATCTCTTCGCGAACGACGGCAGCCTTAAGAAATCGAAGCGGAAGGACGTGATGGCCGCCCGCGATTGGCTCGCTGCTGCACTCGACGTGCGTTCGGCCGCGCCGTCGACGCTGCCTCTCAGCCTGGCCATCCCGACCTGGCTGTACGGTGCCGAGCCCACGATGCCGTTCGCGACGCACTACGCCAAATATTACCAGAACAGTCTTCGAGAGGAAGCGCTCGTCAATAATTCGCGGGCTGGGATCATCTACGGCCGAGGGGGCGGCGGAACGCTGCGCGAGATTTTCCAGGACGTGGAAAGGAACTACTACGCTAAGGACGCTGAGAATTTCACTCCAATGATATTCTTCGACAGGGGCGGCTACTGGCTGCGCTCCGCGGTCTACGAGAGCGGCAAGGTTACGAGCTACGGCTTGAAATTGGACGAAACCGTCCCCGAGATACTCAAGTTCGGGATCTGCACCCGATTGAGTCCCGACGAAGCCGCATTGCGGCAATTTCTCGATAAAATGGCTTTCACGGACGACGTAGGTGTCATCAAGGATGTCTTGGCCAAGCATTCGAGCATTGCGAAGCGGAATATGTCTTTCGCGCTCGCCGGCGAGTCGTTCAGGATACCTACGCTGCGTATGAACCGGGCCTAAACTAAACGGGCGCGCGCTGCGCCCAGTCTTCCTCGGGACATTCCGGACAGGTATCGCCAAATGCTGTCGGAACTCCCGCGACCGCGATGACGGCGGCCTGAGGCGGGACGCCCGGCAGATTTTGGCGTGCGATATCGAACGCGCGTGGGCTAACGATCTTAAATCCGTGAAGCGTTCCTGTTATCTTTTGGATTCGCCGACTGGCCGACTTTCAATGCCGATATAATCGGGTCGCGTGGTAGAATGATTCATCTGCCAGAGCGATGAATGATAGGAAGCAGTCCGTTAATTTCGAGGGTTGGTGACAGCCGCTCCCACAGTTTGCTTTTTGCGCATGATCCAGCGTATCCCGGCACAGGCCCTAATGCTTCCCTGTACTGATGCAACCTGCTTGAGCCTCTCGGAGAGATTGTTATGGCAAAACCCGCTCCAACCATCCTCACGCCATTCTTCCGCCCCCGCGATGAAGGCGCTGAGGAACAAGAGATGTACGTGGCGGGATTCGTCGATAAGGAGGACCAGGCGTGGGGTACGCTGATCCCACTGGAGGCGGGGATGGTCGAGCAAGCCGTTATGGCGCATCAGACATTCAGGGTCTGGTGTAACTCCGACGGCTGCATCCAACCGCAGCCCAGTAGCGATGGGCTATTTGAACATCTCCTCCAGAAAGGACAGTTGAAGGAAACGGCCATCGACGAACTCGTCGCCGAAGCTATCGAACAGGGCAGGAATGAACCTAATGATGACATTCTCGACATGTTCGAGACCCTGCATGAACGGCTGGTACGCGGCGCGAGCGCAGTCGCTGACGAGATTGCGCGGCGCAGGGGATGAATCCCGGTGCGTGAACGAGGATCTTGGCCAATTTTGATAGCCGGCCGAGGAAGGATGTTCCTGCCATAGCGGGACACGCATCGACGGCCCCAATCCTCATCGGATCGACCACGGCTCGTGGCGGAACCAGCATTTCGAGTTTTGCCTCATCGGACGCCGCCGTCCCTCGGACTGCACAGCGTGGCCGCCCTTGCCGCGGTTTACCACGTGCTCTCGTCCATTTATCTCGAGGACTACTCCATGAAGGGGGTGAAGGACTTGCTGCAAACGTTCATGGGCGACCCACGGCAGCTCAATTTCGCGCGTACAATGTCTCCTCCTGTCATCAATAAGGGATTGGGCGAGCCCCTTCGGGGACGGGTCGCCTCGCGCCGCTGAACGCGCTCCCGGAGCCCGCACGCGGTCTCCGCGCATTCGCGCGACGATCCTCTCGCGGGTGACCGACGCATCTCGCACGATCATCAGCTACGCCCGCCAGCTTCTCTCCGGTAGAATCTGTTCTCGCCGACGCACGCTCGCATGTCGGCGCGCCGGAACCAGATGGCGCGTGCGCATCGCAGCGGCGGATTGCCCGCAGTAAAGATGATCTGTTCATCGGTCCGCATGCGCAGCACCTCATGCGGCAGCATGAGCGGCCGGCGCGCGAGCTGCTTGGACCGCGTCCGGGAGGAACCCGACATCTGCGAGGACCGGCTCAGCTGATCCACCTCGACCGTCGTGTCGCCGCAGCGCTTCGAGATGTAGTCCGCCGTCTCGGGATCGTTGATCGCCGAGAAGGAGATCCAGGACGCGCTCTCGAACCACTTGCTGGTGGCATCACG
>NZ_JBEGDB010000458.1:0-3565 GCF_043638955.1 Bradyrhizobium sp. 31Argb
CCGATCGCGACACCGTCTTTCTGACTCTGCTGCAAAGCATCCCGCAAGCCATGCATCAAGAGCCTCCTCATAAATGTGTTGCGTCGCGCTCTGCACCATATTCGCATAGCTCCGTCTCCTGTTGCCCCTCGCAAGACGCGAAACACGAGCATTTGAATGCAGGGGCGCTCAATTCATTGCGGCCGGTCAGGAGCTGTCGCAATCTGGCAGTGACAACGAATGCCGACACCGCGATGATGCGGGAAGGAGATGTCGGTCGTTGCACGGCTCACGGCGCACCCCAAAAGCCCGCGAGGTGCCGGTTCGGGACTCGAGCCTGCTCCCAACGTGATCCGGAAATACTGGAGAGTCTAAGCCAGTCCACTTTGCAACACCTCTCGCTAGACGAGCTTGCGATCCTGCCAACGTGCGCATGGGTCGTCAGGTGCGATACGTCTCTTTTGGGTCACAGTGAGAAGAACTCAAAGTGAGCCCATCTTTTCCGCTTTGGCCTCGAATGCGGACATTCATCATGCCGTTCGGTATGTCTCAGAAGGGCCATAACCGGACTCATGCACCGCAGCAAACATCAGGCAGGGCCTTTCCTGCGGTCAGTTTCGTGCATAGCGCTGTCGCCCTTTCTTCCAGCAGATAAGCTACAGCAAACGCCAGCTCCGCTGGGTTACCTCGGCAAGATCTCCGCACGGAAGGTATTAAAGCTCAGTTCCTGAATGGGATCGTCAGTTCCGTCTCGTCCGTGTCCATCACGAACACCGCGAGGAGCTTGGCCGGCAGCGTCTCGCTGGCATTGGCGCTGACGCCGTGGCGGTCGCCGGGAAGCTCAGAGAAGCTTTGTCCGGCCTTGTAGATCGTCACTGGTCCGTCGTTGACCTGACTGCGGATCTCTCCCTCGAGGACGGTCGCGTAGATGAAAGCAGATTTGGCGTGCGTGTGGCCAGGTGAGTAACCGCCCGGACCATATTCGACGAGTACCCCCTTGATGCTCTTGCCGGGAACGTTCGGCAGCTCATGCTGGTAAACGAGAGTTTCCTTAGCGTTCTTCGACTTCGGCGCATCAGCGAAGACGCTTCCGAAGGGCAGTGCGGCGATAAGCAGCGAACAGAGGACCCGTTTCATGGAGACTCTATCCTTCGGTTAGCGGATGCGGGATCAGGCTCTTGCCTGTGAGCGGCGGAGCCATTCGTCTAAAGCGATGCGGCCGACTTCGGGGTCCTCGGGGAATCTTAATGCGAGAAATCATGTCGGCCAATATCAAACTCCTATCTCCGATGCGCGCACTGAACTGCCAACAGCACCGCAATTCATGCGTGCCGGCGCACCGGTGCGGTGGATCGTTGCCCACTACATAACTCGCGAATGTTGAACCGGAAGTACCCTCCTGTATGAAGATCCTGCAGTGAGATATTCAGGCAGGGTAGCTGTCATTTGCTGACCAGCTGTCCTGTTCGCGTGGTGCACTCGATGGATTGGGGCGGTTTGAAGCTCCTGAGGCCCGATTGAGGAAGCTCGCGACAGCAATCAGAGACAATTTGCCGGACGCCAATTACAAAGCTGCAAGAACCCACTTCCTTCAAGCAAGCAATCAGATGTACAAAGTTGCCCATCGAGAGCTGGCCGATGACCAGCCATTGTCGATACCAGTCTCGCTGCGGAGCCCATCTCTCATGCACGCAGAATCTTCCTGGTTGTGGAGCGTCGAGCGTAGGGGCGATGTTTGGACTCGGCGAATAGCGCAAGCCGGCAGCTGACTCCCGTCTTAGTAGGGAGTCCAGGATGGCAAGTACCCTCGTCGGAAATGCTTCCCATGGTCCTGCTCGCGCTTCCATGTTGGCATGGCGAGTACACGAATTTGGACCGCCGGAAGCGATGATTTTGGAACGGGTTCCCAGGCCAGATCCTGGTCCGGGCGAGGTTCTTGTCGATGTCCACGCAGCCGGAGTCGGTCCCTGGGACGGTTGGATCAGGGCCGGCAAGAGCGCGTTGCCGCAGCCTCTCCCTCTTACGCTCGGCTCTGATCTGTCCGGAACAGTCGCGGCCGTGGGATCCGGCATTTCCGAACTGGCTATTGGAGATCAGGTTTTCGGTGTGACCAACACCCATTTCCTTGGCGCTTACGCAGAATACGCCGTGGCCTCTGCTGGGATGCTTGCGAAGAAACCAAGCTCGCTGAGCTATGCCGAAGCGGCTTCCGTTTCCGTCGTAGCGGTCACGGCGTGGCAAGGATTGTTCGACCACGCTCGCCTCGAAGCCGGTCAGACGGCAGTCATTCACGGAGCTGCGGGAAACGTCGGAGCCTACGCGGTTCAGCTCGCTCGTCGCGCTCGCCTGCGTTCAATCGCGACGGCGGGGACCAAGGACATCGAGTACGTGCGATCCCTCGGTGCCGACAAGGTATTGGATTATCACGCACAACGCTTCGAGGACGAGGTGAAGGATGTCGACGCGGTCCTCGATCTCGTCGGAGGCGACACGCAAATACGTTCTTTTCAGGTTCTTCGCCCAGGCGGCAAGCTGATCTCCGCGGTGTCCCAGCCTGATCAAGACCGCGCAAAGTCCCACGGGGTTACCGCAGCTTTCTTCTTGGTGGAAGTGACTACCGAGCGGCTGCGCACAATCGCCGAACTCATTGACCGCGGCGAACTGAAAACCCGCGTAGGTGCAGTCCTCCCTCTCACCGATGCGCGAGACGCGCACATGATGTTGGAAGGCCGACGATTACCGCCGAAAGGGAAGATCATTCTCAACGTAGAGGCCGCGGGCGAAGTCACCGCGCCCGCTTGAAGTCGGGCTAACCATGAGCGTCGCGGAGAAGGTCGCCGGCTCTTGCGCGAATCGGGGAACACACGGTCGAGAACGCCGCCCCGGGCCATTGCGGACGATATCTATCTTTGTCCCGCTGGCGAGCGGCTGGCCACCTGCGCGATAGTTCACATTAGTCGGCGTGCCGGATGGATGGGGAAGGCAGCCATCGATGGTACAGCCAAAATCGGCAATCTTGGCAAATGACCAGGCGCAACGCATCTATTCGCTAACACCAGCGACGGGAGCGATCCGATGCATCCGGCTTCGTGGGGAGCCCCGGTAATGCAGACAGCACAGATCGCAGACACGAAGGACGGAGTTCGACAATGGCTGACACTTTATTTGGCATCAGGATTCCCGATAGCAAGATCGCACGCGAAGCCGCGGAACTCGTGCGGCAACATGAAACCGAGATGCTGTACAACCATTCCGTCCGCGTTTTCGTGTTCGGCGCAATGAAGGGCGTCCGGCAAAATCTCAAATTCGATTCTGAACTGCTCTACGTCGCAGCGCTGTTTCACGACTTAGGGCTTGTCGACGCCTATCATACCGACACAAAGCGGTTTGAAGTTGATGGCGCCGACGCAGCGCGCGAATTCCTCCGCAGCCATGGGATTCCCGACCCGAAAGCGGATCTGGTTTGGGAAGCCATCGCCCTACATACCACGCCCGGTATCCCCCAATACATGGTGAGCGTCACGAGAGGATCGCCGTGCCCGGCCTTGACTTGCGCGGAATGCTTTGGATTGCCCGATCGGGGTGA
>NZ_JBEGDB010000459.1:0-3557 GCF_043638955.1 Bradyrhizobium sp. 31Argb
TCACCCCGATCGGGCAATCCAAAGCATTCCGCGCAAGTCAAGGCCGGGCACGGCGATCCTCTCGTGACGCTCACGTTCGTAGCCCGGGTGGAGCGCTAGCGTAACCCGGGATGTCTGCGCCCGCGTTTGAGAGCGGCCCCGGGTTACGCTGCGCTCCACCCGGGCTACGGGGCTCCACCCGGGCCACAGGCTACGGGGCGGGCGAGGTCGATCGGTCGGTCTTGATCACGTCCCAGATGCGGGTGGACAGGCTGTCCTCGACATGCGGCTTGTGCAGCACATGGCGGATGCCGGCGGCCGCGGCCTTGGCCGGAATGGTCGCGTCGGGGTAGCCGGTGATCAGAATGATCGGCGTCTTGACGTCGCGCTGGCGCAGAATCCCGGCGAGGTCGATGCCGCTCATGTTCGGCATCTTGTAGTCGATCACGAAACAGTCGGCTCCGCCCATGGTCATGGCGTTCAGCAACGCCTCGGCGCTGCGGAAGGTGCGGACATAGAAGCCGTCGGTTTCCAGGAGGAAACGCAGCGACCCAAGCACGTCGGAATCGTCGTCCACGACGTAGACAAGGGGAGTTCTGGTGGGTGGGGGCATCGCGGCTGTTATCCAGCTTCCGGGCCGGCCATCCGGTCCGTCAACCCATATTTATAAGCCCGTCGATGCCGGCCGGCTTGATTCAGCTCAATCCTTGAGCGCCCCGGCCCGCATGGCCAGGCGGACCAGCTCCGAAAGGCTGCTCGCCTGCATCTTGGTCATCACATTGGTCCGGTAAACCTCGATGGTCCGAGGGCTGATATTGTAGTCGCGGGCGATCATCTTGTTGGAAAGCCCGGCCACCAGCCCGTCCATGACCTGCCGCTCGCGCGGGCTGAGCGAGGCGATGCGGGTGGCGACATCCTGGGCCACGGCCTCGTCGCGGGCGCCGGCCTCGGCCTGCCGTAGCGCGACGTCGATCATCGCGATCAGCCGGTCGTCCTCGAACGGCTTCTCCATGAAGTCGACCGCGCCGAGTCTCATCGCTTCGACGGCGAGAGGGACATCGCCATGGCCGGTCATGATGATGACCGGGAAGGCCCCGCGGCTTTCCTTGACGCGCTTCAGCAGCTCGATGCCGTCCATGCCGGGCATGCGGATATCTGACACCACGCAGCCGAACTCGACGGTGGGGAGGGTGTCGAGGAAGGCTTGCGCCGACTCGAACAGGCAGACTTCGAAGTCAGCCGAATCGAGCAGGAATTGCAGCGAATCCCGCATCGCGTCGTCATCGTCGATGACGTAGACATTTCCCCTACGTGCCATCTGTCAAACTCTCGTTCGGTACCGCCGGCAGCGTGAAACGGAAGGTCGCGCCGCCCGCCTGATTGGATTCGGCCCACATCCGCCCGCCATGCGCCTCGATGATCGAGCGGCTGATCGACAGCCCGACGCCCATGCCGGTTTCCTTTGTCGTGAAGAAGGTCTGGAACAGGTTCTTCTCCACATCCTCAGGAAATCCATGGCCGGTGTCGAACACCGATACTTCGATCATGTCCTCATCGACCGGCCGGTTCGAGGCGATCAATTCGCGCCGCTCGGACTGCGCCATCGCCTCCAGCGCATTGCGGAACAGATTGACCAGCACCTGCTGCACCTGGACGCGGTCGACCAGCACCAAGTCATATCGCGGATCGAGGTTGAAGCGGATCCGCACGTCCTGCTCGCGGGCGCCGGCAAGCCCGAGCGCGCCGGCTTCCTCGACCATCTTCGAGAGGCGTTCGACGCGCTTTTCCGATTCACCGCGGGCGACGAAGTCGCGCAGCCGGCGGATGATCTGCCCGGCGCGGATCGCCTGTTCGGCGGCGCGATCCATCGCGCTCTCGATCTTGGCGCGGTTCGGGTCATCGCTTGCGGCGAGCAGGCGGCGCGAGCCCTTCATGTAATTGCTGATGGCGGCGAGCGGCTGGTTGAGCTCATGGGCGAGCGCGGACGCCATTTCGCCCATTGCGCTGAGGCGCGAGACGTGGACGAGTTCCGATTGCAATTCCTGCAGCCGCGCCTGGGTCTGCTGGTGCTCGGTGAGGTCGCGGACGAAGCCGGTGAAATAGGGCACGCCGCCGGACTGCATCTCGCCGATCGACAAATGCATCGGGAAGGTGGTGCCGTCCCTGCGCTGGCCGGTCACGATGCGGCCGATGCCGATGATGTGGCGCTCGCCGGTGGTAAGGTAGCGCGCCACGTAGCTGTCATGGCGGGAGCGGTCGGGCTCCGGCATCAAGATGCTGACATTCTGTCCGATGGCCTCCTGCTCGGTATATCCGAACTGCCGTTCCGCGGCGCTCGAGAAGAACTGCATGATGCCGCGGCCGTCGATGACGATCATCGCGTCGGGGATCGTCTCCAGGATCGACTGCAGGTGCCCTTCGCGCGTGCGCAGGGCCTCCTCATGCTGCTTTTCCTCATCGATGTCGAGCGCGATGCCGGAAAGATGCGTAGACGTCTTGTCCCGCGTCAGACTGCCGCGCAGCCGCACCCAGTGGTTGTCGCCATCATTTCGGCTCAGCCGGTAGGCGAGGTCGAAGGCCTCTCCGCTCTCGGTCGCGCGTGAAATGGCCTGTTCGGTGCGCTGGCGGTCGTCGGGCTCGAGCAGCGAGAGGAAGAGCTCATAGCTGATCGGCGCGTCGTCGGGAACGCCGAACAGCCTGCGCGCGGTGGTCGACCAGGTGAGCTGCTTGGTCGCCAGATCGATATCCCAGCCGCCGATCCCGGCTCCCTCGGCACCGAGCCGAAAGCGCCAATCAGGGGCGCGGTCATCGGAGGGGGAGGGGTCGAGGCCAGTCAAACGCTTTTCCGGTTCTTCGCCGCAGGGGTGGATTCGTACAATGGTCTGGCAGATTATGGTCCGATTGGCCAGTCCTGCTCAAGGGGAGGAGGGGCTTCGTCCCGCAGTCGCTGTGACCCGCAGCAGGTGCGGTGATTGACCTCGGTCAATATGCCAGCGGGGCGGCTGGCTTAAATGAAGAACTGGACAGAGGATTCGCCTTGTACAAATTTCTCGAGCTGACCGCCGCCGATTACATGACGCGCGAGCCGAAGACGGTCTCGCGCGACATGACGATGGCCAAACTGTGCGAACGATTCGAGAAGGAGGACTTCAACACCTATCCCGTCGTCGACGGGACGCAGGTAGTGGGGATGGTCTCCAAATTCGATCTCTTGTCCTGCTTCGTCTTCACGCCGGCGCGCATCCTTCCGCGCTATGAGGATCTGATGCAGAAGACGACCGCCGATGTGATGACGTCGGAATTCATATATGTGGTGCCGGAGACACGGTTGACCCGCGTGCTCGAATTGATGATCAATCACCGACTGCGGAGCATTCCGGTGCTCGAAGGCGAACAGCTCGCCGGCATCATTTCCCGCGAAGACGTGATGCGCGCCCTGCGCGACTGCGCTGCCGCGGCAGGCTGATCCTGAGTCCAGTTTTAATAAAGAAATTCAGCGTGACGCTAGGCCGTGTGGACAGTTACCTTATCCAGAGCAGAGTGGCGGCAATGGCGACGACGGCGAAGTAGTTTCGCGC
>NZ_JBEGDB010000045.1:0-42707 GCF_043638955.1 Bradyrhizobium sp. 31Argb
AGGCTTCCTCCTAAAAGAAAGCCTTGAATCACGTTCAATCTGATTTGAGAATCCCAAGAGTCCACACGGCCTAGTCGATGCGGTGCAATTTTTGCAGGGCAAAGGCCTCGTTCATCGAGACATCAAGCCCGCGAACATCGCAGTTAATGCAACCTTCTCCCATCTAAAGCTTCTGGATTTGGGAGTGCTAAGGCGAATTGAGCACACGGAAGGCAACGGCACCGATCAGATTGAGACAAGGAGATTCGTCGCAACCGCTCAGTACAGCCCACCCGAATACCTCACGCGCGACGAACTCCCGGGTGCCGAAGGATTTGAAGCCCTCAACATATACCAAGTGGGCGCTGTATTGCACGATCTGATTATGAAAACATCGATCTTTCGCGAAGAGGCAGCCACTTCAAATAAGTACATCCTCTATAAGGCAATCACGTCGAAACAACCCTTGATCGTCAATCCCAATCTACCCCCGAGACTAATTTCGCTCTGCAAGGCCGCGCTCTCGAAGGATCCCAAGGATCGCATCCGACGCGCATCGCTTGCACAGCTCGCGACACGTAGCGACAGCACAGAGGACATAAGGAAGAGGCTGACTATTTCCCGCGCGAAGATTGAGAATCGTAGCGCGCCTTCTGTCATGATTTGGCAAACGCATGTTCGCAATTGGTTGCGAGATGCGGCAATGAAGGAGAAGACGACATTAGGGCCGCACAAACTTAAAGCCAAGAATTGCAAGAATGGCCTAGCATGGACGTTGTCCTTCTCGTTAAGTGACAGCGAACTGCTTGTCGCTCTGGCACCATCCCTCGACAATTCTCACCTCGTTCTTTCGCTATCAGCCGGCCTGCCGGAAGAACTCACGATACCGGTGTTAGAAATTTTTGAAACCGGACCACAGATTGAAACGGTGGAGGTAATACAACAGCCCTCGAGCAATATTTTGTATTTGCTAGACCTTTGTTCTGTGATGGATGCAGGCAAGATATCATGAACGAGACATGGTGGCTAAATCCAAGCCAGCTAGACGACTCCCAGAAGGCGATTCTACTCGAGAAACCGGAGACTCAGCTGCTCATTGTCGGCCCCCCCGGTTCGGGCAAGACCAATCTCTTAGTACTTCGTGCCAACTACGTAAGGTCAGTTGCGCCCAGAATTTTGCTGCTTACCTTCACTCGCACTCTGAGCGAGTTCTTAAAATCGGGACCAAACATTGGTCGAGGCGATCAAATTCGAAGCGACGAAATTAAGACTTTCATGGCCTGGGCGCGACAGATCATACGCGATAATGGAGCTGACATTCCTGAATCGACGAGCGATTTCGAGGCCCATCGAATTGCAATCGCAGAAACCGTTCTGGAGGTTATCAGCACTCAGAACCTCGGCAAGTTATACGACGTGATCTTCGTAGACGAGGTTCAGGATTTTCTAGAACTCGAACTTCAGATCATCCGCAGATTGGCGCACCGCATAAATGCCGCGGGTGACTCACGACAACGAATATTTAAACCCCGCGAGGGACTGCCCACGACTACGGGAATGGTCGATCGTCTAGTGACACTGGAACAGCACTATCGGATTGGGATCAAAATTTGCGATTTCGCCGATCAAATACTGCCACCTAAAGCGGGCGACGCCCCTCTTTCAGAGGGATGCAATTACGATGAGGAGGCCCGCCCTTCGTCAGTATTTCCAATCTATTCGGTCGATCAGGAAGCACAGTTCGATGAATGTATCGACCAAATCAAAGAGCAATGGCGTTACATAACGGACGAACCCATCGGGGTCTTGACAATCAACTCGGATACTCGCGATCAGTTTTGGGATCGGCTGATGCAACGGGGGGAGTTGGCGGGCATTTGTATTCGACAGCGCCAGGAAGAGTATCAGCCCTTTGGTCCGGACAGCGCTGTGCGCATAATGACAGTAGCCTCTGCCAAGGGATCAGAGTTTCGGGCTGTTCATCTCTTGGAAGCTGAGAACTATAGACCCAGCTCGCGGGAGCTTGCATTTACTGCAGTAACAAGAGCGAAAACAGAGGTTATCCTTCACCACACAAAGTCAATGCATGGACATATGAATCCTCCGAGCGGGAAGCTGCCAACAATAGACGACGTTTTTTGAGGTCCTTATGTCCACGATCATTCACTCAAAGGTCTTAACGAGGGAGGGACTGACTAGCGGATTTGTGAACGCTGGGCGAACCGACCTTCAGGAGACGCGCGTATCCGATTTGGCGGAGCTACGGGTCCCGGAGCGCGGCGCGATCGTGGGTAAATGGCGAAGGGACGCCGATCCTTTCCCAGACATTTTGGTCGTAAGGGACAGGGATCTTTCTGATACACACGCTTGGCTGGCCGCATTCTTTTCGTCGCTTTCTCCAATTTCACAGTGGTGCCGAATTATGCCGCAATCCGACCTTGCGAACCTCGCAGCTTCGAGCGAGAGACCGGCGCTCGACGGGCGGATGGGTGGCTGGATCGGGGCCATTCTTGCCGAATGCAGCGTGCAAGGCGGTCAGAACGTCAACCTAAAGGAACTCTCGGGTATAGCCGCGCTCACAAGCTCAACCTTCGCAGCCGCGCGTGGCATAGCTGTCTGGGGGGATCGATGCGATCTAAAGGAAATTGGAATACGACACGATCACCTGAGTGCAAAGCTCCGAGACGGACACCGCCCACTCTCTGCTACGCAGCTTTTGCCAATCTGGCTTACGCTAAATGGCTACGTCGACGCTCTTGACAAGAATCCAGATAGACGGCGAGCCCTCGCTCCGTTCGTGGCCCTGTTCGATCGGATCCTACGGCAAAGCAGCATAAGTGCCGATGGTATCGCGGACGTGGTAGCCACCGCGGCAGATCACTTCCGCATTCCCCAGATTGCGGACTGCTCACGCGGACCTCAGTCCGACCGCGTTCGTGCTCTTGACCAACTGATTCAAGACGTAGCGAGAGACAGCAATACGTTCTCGAACGATGCGCTGGTTGGATTTGCTGCCAGCTTAATTGACCCTGGAATGGCTATATTGCCCGAGCTGTTGCGCAAATACTCGGGACGGTTTCCTTTGGCACCGATCTGGCTTGGAGCATTTGCAGGATGTTGGTCCTCCAGCCGAACGCTCACGGATCACGGCGGCCTAGGCCGGCTGATCGCAAAGGCGCTCCTGTCAGAAAGCGATTTGAGCGAGAAGCCCCAGTGCGACATCTCCTACGACGAAATTTCTCGATGGCTGGATGGCGTGACGCCTTCCAAGCTTCCTCTGCGTGGAATGGCTTCGCGATCCTTGAATATAGAAATTTCCTTGGGAGTCACTTGCCCATTTGCAGTTGGCCGAAGCGACACCGCTAAATCAGAAACAAGCACAGCACCACAACGAAGGGAGGAGCAATCCCAAGCATTTGTGGAATCTCAAAGAGCAAGAGGATCCAGTAGCTCAGCACAAGTAGCCTTTCTGGCACGTTCGTTAGACGTCCTTACCAGACGTGTAGATGGCCTAGAACGATACGTCGCGTCCGAAGTGGAGTTGAAACGGAAGATTGCTTCTGAGAACCAACAGCATGACCTATTGAGCAGACTGCAGCGGCCGGACGAAGTTTCTAAGCCTTCCAAGAAAAAATAGGCTGCTTCGAGCGAGCGAGAGGATTCGGGGCGCACCTCGTAGGGCGGATCAGCCGAAGGCGTAATCCGCCGCTTTGTGGTACGTGAACGGCGGATTACGCTGCGCTAACTAATCCGCCCTACGGACTGCCCTTTCCTCCCCCCGCCAATCCGCGGACTACGCGGAGGCTAGCTTCACTCACCACCTATCCACTCCCCCTTGGTCTGAACATGTCCGCTCAATCCGAGAACAATCGGCCGAAGTCGAACTGGGCGCAAATCGCATCCGCGGTCATTGCTGGCTTCGCCTTCGTCATCGTCGTTGCTCAAGTCTACTTCATCAGCAAGAACTTCAAAGAAGTAGCTGCCCGCCAAGTCTACATGTCATACAGCGAATCTGCGTTGCGGCACCCGGAGTACGCTGAGCCTGATCTGTTGGAGATCAAGGCAGACCGAAAGAAACTCGCCCAATACAAAAATTACGTCGCGCATCTACTGTTTGCGTACGACGAGATGCTGGAAGCATACGACAAGCCCGAATGGCGCAAAAGCTTTGATGAAGAGATCAAATACCATCGCCAATACATCTGCGAAGACATGCCCCCGACTCTCGACGAAATTTACTTTGAGAATATGCGAAAGCTTCTCAGAGAGATTCGGGCTAAGTGCCCCGCCAAGAACTAAGACCTTCCTGCGAAGCGGCGTCGCGGCTCGTAGGGCGGATTACCCGAAGGCGTGATCCGCCGCTTGGTGGTACGTGAATGGCGGATTACGCGGAGCCTGTCATCGGGCCGCGCGAAGCGCGGACCCGGTGGCTGATCCGCCCTACGCGTTGAGGTGTGGCTGTGACACGCGAGACCTCATTCCGTGAAGCCTTGCACTCCGTAACGCCTGACTTGGTTGTGGACCTTTATCTTTATCCGGTCGAGGCAGGTGGCAGGACTGGGCCGGTCCGTCTTGGCTGGGGCTGTCCATGCACCAGGGACAGAAGTGTTGACGAGGGCTGGGATGGCTATCCGCTGCTCGAACGCGCCATGATGCCGGGCGAACGGAGGCGTCTGGGTTTCGTGTTCTTGTGTCGCGAAGAGGCGGCTCAAGCGCTCGGATCAACGGATCGCTTTTATCTCTGGGAGGGGCGGTGGATCGGCGAGGCGGCTGTCGTTCGAGTGAGCACGTAGCTCGTAGGGCGGATTAGCCGAAGGCGTAATCCGCCGCTTTGTCGACGTGAACGGCGGATTACGCTGCGCTAATCCGCCCTACGCACTGCCGATCGGCGACACGCCGCCTTGCGCGGCGGACGGCGCCGCGCGGCAGCTCGTCATGCTTTGTCGTTTAGCCGTGAGGTCGTGAACCTAGCACCAGCGGCACCGGCCCCAGCGGGCGCAGCAGCCGCCGCAACCTCCGCAGCCACCACAGCCGCGCCAGGCTGCTCCGCAGCCACGGCAGGCGCGGCAACCGCGACAACCACCGCAGCCTCGGCAGCCGCGAACGACAACGGCGGCGAGTTGCAGGCCGCTGGCAGCGTTTTCCTTATCGAAGAGATAGAACGTGGCGAGACTGACGTCGGCCATTTCCTCATCACCGAGGACCAGGCGCTGATTGGGCGAGATGTCATCAGACTGCGGGATATCAGCGGTGGGTATCGCGGACGCGGACGCGCTCCCCGCCAGCGAAAGACCCAGTCCCGCCGTGCCGAGTGCCGTAACGGCGGCGGCTTTCGTCGCGCGCGCCTGCTTTGTAGCTTGCTTCACCCGTGGCATTTTCGCACCCTTTGTAAGTTGTTTTGCAAGGGTCAACTTGACGTACCAAGTGTGCCTGCAGGCCTAGAAGTGCGGGCTTGCCCATCCGGTTCCTTTCGCGCGCGGCTTTTCTTGAGGCGCCACCGGTCGGAGGAGAGCGGGATGGATATTGAGGCAGCAGTGCTGTCCAAACATGTCGCGCTGAGCCCGAGTCTTCTCAAAGCAGGACGCGCCGTAACCGCAGTGCCGACCTCACCCCATCGGGGAGAGGTGAAACACTTCCAGCGTGGCGCCAACTCGACCTGATCTCATCACGCTCTGGCGCAATCCGCAGTCTCGCGCCCGCGGATGGAGCCCCTCGCCTTCGCTTGTCAGGCGAGCGCAGAAGTTTATTCCGCCCGGCGGACGCATCGATTGCGGCGCCCTACGCCTTCCCGGACTTCCATCCCCGCCCAACCTTCTGCTAGGAACATCTTCTGCGAAGCAGCGTCGCAGCGGAATGAACGTCGCGCAACGGGAGGGGCAGGTAGAATGTTCTCGCATGTGATGATCGGGACCAACGACCTCGACAAGTCCAAGGCGTTTTATGACGCGCTGCTCGGCACGCTCGGCGTGAGGCCGGGATTTGTCGACCGCCATCGGGTGTTCTGGCGCACGAAGACGGGGACGTTCTCGGTGTCGAAGCCGATCGACGGCAAGGCGGCGACCTTTGCCAATGGCGGCACGATCGGCTTCAATGCGGCGTCGAAGGAGGAGGTCGATGCCTTCCATGCGAGCGGCATCGCGAGCGGAGGCAAGACCTGCGAGGATCCGCCTGGAATCCGCGACATGGGCGAGATGAAGCTTTATATCGCCTACTTGCGCGATCTCGACGGCAACAAGCTTTGCGCCGTGCATCGGATGGCTTGAGCGCGGGGGCAGTTCGTACGGCGGGTTAGCGTTAGCGTAACCCGCCGCTTCTCGCGTGGTTCGGCGGACTACGCTTCCGCCTTCGCTCTTCGAGCTACGGCGGACAAGTCGCTAATCCGCCCTAGCACCTACTCCGCCGCCTGCTGCACCGGCTCCTGCAACCCCTCCAGCACCTTCGGCGGCGACATCGGCAGGGCGTAGAAGCGCTTGCCTGTCGCGCGGTAGATCGCATTCGCCACGGCGGCCATCACCGGCACCAATGGCACTTCGCCGACGCCCTTGACGCCTTGCGGGTGTTTCGGGTTCGGGACTTCGACCAGGATGGTGTCGAGCATCGGCAGGTCGGAGCAGACCGGCATGCGGTAGTCGAGGAAGCCGGGGTTATCGACCTTGCCGTCGCTGCGGTAGATGTATTCCTCGTTCAGCGCCCAGCCGATGCCCTGGGCGACGCCGCCCTGGAGCTGGCCTTCGACATAGCCGGGGTGGACGGCGCGGCCGACGTCCTGGACCGCCGTGTATCTGATGACGCGCGCGATGCCGAGCTCGATGTCGACCTCGACGTCGCAGATGTGGGTGCCGAAGCCGCCGTCCGCGCCTTGGGTGTTGAGCTGCACGCCGGCGCCGATCGGGCCGCCCTGCTGAGGGGCTTTCTCGGCGAGATCCTCCAGCGTCAGCGGCTCGAACTGGCCGGCGTTGGGGGATGCCGGATGCGCGGCGCCGTTCTCCCATTTCACCGCCTCGGGATCGATCTCCCAGATCTTGGCGGCGCGCTCGCGCAGGGTGTTGATCACCTTCTCGGTCGCTTGCGTGACCACCATGCTGGAAGCAAACAGCACGCGGCTGCCGCCGGTGAGATTGGAGAAGCCGACGGTCTGGGTGTCGCCGATGATGACGGAGACGCGGCGGTAGTCGATGCCGAGCAGTTCGGCGCAGACATTGGCGATGCCGGCGCGCGAGCCGCCGATATCTGGGTGACCGGTGGTGACGACGACATTGCCGTCCTCGGTGATGTTGACTTGCGCCGAGGATTCACCGCCGGCGTTGAACCAGAAGCCGGAGGCGACGCCCCTGCCCTGCAATTTGTCTGTTGGCGTGCTGTAGTGCGGCGAGTTCTTCGCGGCTTCCAGCGTCTCGATATAGCCGATGCGGGGGAAGACCGGGCCATGCGCCGCTTTCGTGCCCTGCTTGGCCGCGTTCTTCAGGCGGAAGTCGAGCGGGTCCATCTTGAGCGCTTCTGCGACCTCGTCGAGCACGCATTCCACCGCATAGGCGCCGATCGGCGCGCCGGGCGCGCGATAGGCTGCGACCTTGGAGCGGTTGGAGCAGACGTCGTAGCCGACCGACAGCACGTTCGCGATGTCGTAGGGCGCGAAGCTGCAGCCAGCGGCGCCGCGGATCGGCGAGCCCGGGAAGGCGCCGGCCTGCAGATAGAACGTGCCTTGCGCGGCGACGATGGTGCCGTCCCTCTTGGCGCCGATCTTCACCGTGCTCTTCGAGCCAGAGGTGGGGCCGGTGGCGCGCATCACCTCCTCG
This sequence comes from Bradyrhizobium sp. 31Argb, assembly GCF_043638955.1. NCBI lineage: Bacteria > Pseudomonadati > Pseudomonadota > Alphaproteobacteria > Hyphomicrobiales > Nitrobacteraceae > Bradyrhizobium > Bradyrhizobium sp. 31Argb. The sequence continues at coordinate 7,776 of NZ_JBEGDB010000045.1, forward strand.
CGCGTCATCACCATCTTGACCGGGCGGCCGGATTTCTTCGCGAGCAGCGTCGCCAGCGGTTCGAGATAGACGATGGTCTTGCCGCCGAAGCCGCCGCCGATCTCGGCGGGGATGGCGCGGATGTCGCTCTGCGGGATGCCTGTCAGCATCGATGTCATCGCGCGGACCATGAACTGGCCCTGGCTCGAGCTCCAGATCGTGGTCTTGCCGTCGGCTGTGACCGAGATCAGGCAGGCGTGCGGCTCGATATAGCCCTGGTGCACCGGGCGGGTGGTGAAGGTGCGCTCGATGATGACATCGGCCTGGGCAAAACCCTGCGCGATATCGCCCTTCTTGTGCTCGAGTTGGCCCACGATGTTCGACGGCTTGCCTTCGAACTTGTTGAACTCGTGCAGGATCGGGGCGTCAGGCTTGATCGCGTCCTCGATCTCGATCGACCAGGGCAAGACCTCGTAATCGACCTCGATCAGTTCGCAGGCTTTGGCGGCGATCGCTTCCGTGGTGGCGGCCACCGCCGCGACCGGGTGGCCGGGGAACAGCGCCTTGTCGCGCGCCATCACGTTGCGGCACATCCAGCGCATGTCCTGGATGCCGAGCATCACGGATTTATCCAGCGGGAAATCGACGACGTCGCGCGAGGTGACGACGGCCTTCACGCCCGGTAGCCGCTCCGCCTTGGAGGTGTCGATCGAGCGGATGCGCGCATGCGGGTGCGGGCTGCGCAGGACCTTGCCCCAGATCATGCCGGGCATGGCGGTGTCGGCGGCGAAGGCGGCGCGGCCCGTAACCTTGTCGACGCCATCGGGACGGATGGTGCGCTGGCCGATCCACTTGTTGTTGACGACGATGTTCATTGCGCGGCCTCCCGGATTTCAGCGGCTGTCTCCAGCACGGCGCGGACGATCTTGTCGTAGCCGGTGCAGCGGCAGAGATTGCCGGCGAGCCAGAAGCGGATTTGCTCCTCGCTCGGTTCCGGGTTCTTGGCCAGCAGCGCCTCGGAGGCGACCAGCATGCCCGAGGTGCAGATGCCGCATTGCAACGCGGCCTGCTCCAGAAACTTCTCCTGCAGCGGATGCAGCCGGCCGCCGCGTGCCATGCCCTCGATGGTCCTGATCTCGTGCCCTTCCGCTTCGGCGGCGAGCATCAGGCAGGAGCAGACCAGCCGGTCATCGAGCGTGATCGAGCAGGCGCCGCAATCGCCGGAGGCGCAGCCCTCCTTGGAGCCGGTGAGCGCGAGCTGGTTGCGCAGCGCATCCAGCATGGTCTCATAGGGCTCGCAGAGGAATTCCAGCGGCTCGCCGTTGACGGTGGTGGAGACGTGCAGCTTTGCCATTTGTCATTTCCCTTGCGCGCGTTCTGCGGCGATCTTCGTGGTGCGCTTGAGCAGCACGCCGGCGATTTGGGTGCGGTAGGCGATGGTGCCGCGCTTGTCGTCGATCGGACGGCAGGCGGCGCGGCAGGCATTGGCGGCGGCGGTGAGCGCGGCGTCATCGAGGCGCGAGCCGATCAGCGCCTGCGCGGCCGGCTCGACCAGCAGCGCGGTCGGCGCCACTGCGCCCAAGCCGATGCGGGCGTGGGTGCAGACGCCGTCCTTCAGCGTGAGACTGACGCCGCAGCCGACCACCGCGATATCCATCTCGGTGCGCGGGATCATGCGCAGATAGGCGCCGCTCGAGCCCGCTGGGCGCGGCGGCAGCGTGAAGGAGACCAGGATCTCGCCGGGTTTTAAGTTGGTGCGGCCGGGGCCGGCGGGGACGTCCTCGACCTTCAATTCGCGGCGGCCGTCCGGGCCCTGCACGGTGACGACGGCGCCGGCCGCGATCATCGCGGGCACGCTGTCGCCGGCCGGCGAGGCGTTGCAGAGATTGCCGCCGGCGGAGGCGCGGCCCTGCACTTGCGTGGAGCCGATCAGGTTCACCGCTTCCAGCACGCCGGGCCAGACCTGCTTGAAGCGCGCATGCTCGGCCAGCACGGCGCCCGGGACCGCGGCGCCGATGCGGAAGCCGCCATCGGAAAGCTCTTCGACGGCAGTGAGTTCCGCAACTTTCTTGATGTCGACGATCAGGCCCGGTTGCACCGCGCCCGAACGCATCTGCACCAGGAGATCCGTGCCGCCGGCCAGGATGCGCGCGGCGCTGCCCGCCGCTGCATAAGCGCCGACCGCTTCATCAAGCGTCTGCGGCGCGACGTATCGGATATCGGTCATGCTCGTGTCCGATGCCTCCCTCGTTCCTTGTTGCCTGCCCTCTACGAGGCCTCGTGAGAAGACTACACGCCGGCACACCATCGGAACAGTCTCCGAGCCCGGACGAAGTGGCGCCCTCCCATGCGCAAAGGGAATTCGCACATGAACAAGCCGCCGCCTTCACACAAAACGGTCATGATCCGCGCGGTCGCGGGCGTTCGCCGGCGGCGCGGATTGCGCCCATCGGTCGCGTGCGTGCCCATACTTGATGCAACCGCGGCTAACCGCTCATTAACCCTGTCAGCCGTAGGGTCTTGCCGCGCCGGAAGGCCGGTTGTCGGGTGGCGGTGATGTCGTTTGCACAAAAGAAACCTACGGTCTTCCCGGCACAGGAGGAACGGCGGCGCTTCCAGCGCGTCAAGGTGCACCTGCTCGGCCGCTACATGCTGCCCGACCGCCGCGAGTTTCCTTGCCAGATTATTAATATGTCCCCGGGCGGGCTCGCGCTGCTGGCGCCCGGCATCGGCAATGTCGGCGACCGCGTGATCGCCTATCTCGACCATATCGGCCGCGTCGAGGGCAGGATCACCCGCATCATCGACAACGGCTTTGCGATGACGATCGTCTCGACGCCGCGCAAGCGCGACAAGCTCGCCGCACAGCTCACCTGGCTCGCCAACCGCGACATCCTCAATCTGCCGGAAGACCGCCGCCACGACCGCATCGTGCCGCGCAACCCGATCGCGCTGCTCACGCTTGAGGACGGCAGCAAGATGACCTGCCGCATCATCGACCTCTCGCTGTCGGGCGCGGCGATCGCCGCCGAGAACCGGCCGCCGCTGAAGTCGCTGGTCATGCTCGGCCGGGTGCAATCGCGCGTGGTGCGAAACCTCGACGACGGCTTCGCGCTGGAGTTCGTGCACGAGCAGGCCGCCGAGACGCTCGAAGACGCGGTTACCGCGCGGTAAAGCCCGCGACGCTCAAATCCCCTGATTTTCAGCCCGAATGAGGCGGCATCCGCGATGGCGGACGCCGCCTTTGCCTTGTCTGGCGTCCTCCGCACGCGGTTAACGCGGGCGGATTTGGCGGCGAGAAAGACCTGCTGGTACGGCGTCAAGGTCGTTAATGCGTAAAATTTGAATCAATTGCAGTTGTCTCGAATTTTAGTCGAGTTCGCCTCAAGTATAGATCGAATTTGCCACCAGCTTTACTTGCATTCACGTCAAATTACCTTTGCTGACTTAGCCGCACCGCAAAACCTTTGTGCGAAACGTGGTCCCAACAAGAAAAACGGGGGCCACGATGGTTTTCAGGGGACAGGGGAAAGGATGGGCGGTTGCCGCCATCCTGTTCGGGTTGAGCGTCACTACAAGCGTCGCGGCGAAAGCAGGCGACGTGGTCTATGCCAGCCTCGGCGACACCACGCGTTCGCCGATCGGCTGGGTCGAATTCTGCGCCGACAACCCGGGCGATTGCCGCGGCGGCGCGACGCAACCGCGCGACATCGTGCTGTCGCAGACGGCATGGCGCGATCTGTTGCGGGTCAACAAATGGGTCAACGAGACCATCAAGCCGATGACCGACATGGATCATTGGGGCGTGATCGAGAAATGGTCGTTGCCGACGGACGGCTACGGCGACTGCGAGGACTACGTGCTCCTGAAGCGCAAGATGCTGATCGACGCCGGATGGCCGCGCGAGGCGCTGTTGATCACTGTTGTGCGCGACAAGAAGGGCGAAGGCCACGCGGTGCTGACGGTGAAGACCGACAAGGGCGAGTTCATCCTCGACAACCAGAACGAGGACGTCGTCGCCTGGACCGTAACCGGCTACCGCTTCGTCAAACGGCAGTCGCAGAGCGATCCTAACGTCTGGGTCTCGCTTGGCGACAACCGCCCGGCGGTCGCCACCGCCAGCTCTCGGCAATAAGGGAACATCGAACACGCGACCCGGTCACATCCCCACCCCTCCCCGTCCCAGACCGGTTCGCGCGCGGCCAGCCATCCCCCAATGGCTGGCCGCAACTTTTTTGGCCCACACGTGTGTAACGGTCACGAAACAATCGGTGCGGGTGACGAAACCGTTTTCCGGCTCGGTCGAAATTCTGCGGAAACGGGCGCGGACTATTTTCGCGTCGGGTGCTGGAGAACGACGATCCGAAGGTATTGCGGGGACTGCTTTTTGAGGTGCGCCATGCGTGAAGAATTTGCCTCTTACAGCTTTCTCGCCGTCACCATTGCCGGGATCGTCCTGTTGTGCTCAGGCCTCGTCGCGCTTGCGCTGACGTGATCGACGCCGGCGAGCCCTGGGTCGGGGGTCGATGGCGCCAGCCGGATGCGTCGCCCCTGCTGGGTGAACCATCGCCGTGCCAACCAGTGCTTCGATGCTGCCGGACTCAAGGGCCCAGGCGGCTCGGCGCGCTTGCGCACGATAGCGCCTAGCTGAGGCGCCATGATTGCAGAAAATGACCGCTTATCGGCGAAGGCTGGTGGTCGCAATCCCTGACACCGCCCATCCAACAAGAACAATCCTCGGATTGGCAATATTTTATTGCCCTCTTTCTTCTAATTAAATAATTAAATGATATTTTTATAATAATAGATACTAAACCGCAGGGAACTTGGTTTCACCGCAATGTTCCTGGCGGCGCGCCTTTCCACCGGAATTCCAAGGCTCATTCGGCGGCCTCAAGCCTGAAAACCGCGGCCAGGCCCGATTGACGGAAGCGCGGTGCAACCGCTTCCGTCGAGACACACGTGATTTAATTTGACTTTAAATCATATTTAAATGATGTTTTTCTTCTTGCGACATTAGGGTGCCGCGACCAACCGAATTGCTGCGGCGTCAGTCCGATTGCACATGGTCTGATTGAATACGAAGACATGCGAAGGCGTCATACATGCGCCGGCCAATTGATACTGCACCAAGGGACGGACAGGATATCTGGGTCGAGAGTGCGACCGGAGCCTTTGATATCGCTCATTGGTCACGTGAGGCGGGCGAATGGGTTTGGAAAAATGGGCATCCCATCAGGATCGCGCCGACGCATTGGTACCCAATAACCGAGGATGTGTTTCAAGAAGACGAATCGAGCGGTCGGCTCCAGGTCGGTCGTGCGGGCCAATGGTTAGCGGGTTCTTTGATCGCCGCAATCCTCGTTGCGGCTGCGCTGATCGGTGTGTTCGACCAATCCAGCGGACCCGAGGTTTCGAAGACGATCGAAGCTGGGCGCGCCGTCGGGCTCAATCTGAAGCCTGAGGTCGCCGGGTGGCAAACGCTCGTTCAGCGCGGAACGACAGCAGTCCTCATGCAGGACACCGACCTTTCACGAAAGATTCTGTTGGCGGACACAGTGCAGCGTCGCCAAGCGCTCGACGAAGAGACTTCGCACAGGGACGCACCGGCGGCGGCCACGTCCGCGGAATTACAGCAGTCGCTTTACCAGGAACGCGAAAAATCCGCCGCACTGACGGCCGAACTCGCGAAAGTCCGCGGCGACTTGGAGACGATGCTGGCGCTATCGAGCAAGTTTCAGGACGACGCGATACAGCGCTGGGAGGCTGCGGAAATTGCAGCAGAGGAACTGCGGCAGTCCCTTCAACAGGAACAGGCCCACGCTGCGGCGCTCGCGAACGAACTTGCCGGAACGCGCCGCGAGACCGAGACCCGGGATATACAGTCGCGCAACCCTGACGATGCGACCGCGCAACAGAGACAGACGACCGAGCGCGAGATCGCGGAACTGCGGCAGTCGCTGCAGCAGGAGCAGGAAAAGACCGCCGCCCTCACCCAGGAGGTCGGCGCGGCGCGCCAGGCGATGACAGCGAGTGCCGAGCAGCAACGCCGCGCGCTCGACGAGGCGCAGATGCGTGCCGCGGCACTCGCGAGTGAACTTGCCGGAACGAGCAGCGAGATCGAGACCCAGGCCGCGCAGTCGCAGAAGGCAGTTGATGAAGCCGTCCAGCAGAAGCAGACGGCGGAGGCCACCATCGCGGAACTGCGGCAGTCGCTGCAGCAGGAGCGAAGCAGAACCGAAGCCATGGCACGGGATCTTGCATCGGCGCGGCGCCCCGTCGATGAACGCGTGACCGTGGGCCGCGCAATTGAAGGCCCGATGATGCCGGTGACACAGACCGTGGCAGCCGCCGTATCGGAGCCGCCAACAGCCGCAGACCAGGACAAGGCGGAGGCGGCCCGATTGATCGCGCGCGCCAGCGCGTTGCTCGGCCAGGGCAATATCGGCGCGGCGAGGACAGTGCTCGAGCGTGCCGCCGAGAACGACAATGCGCGGGCAAGTTTTATGCTCGCGGAGACATACGATCCCGCCGTTTTATCCGCCTGGGGCACCTATGGAACGCGCGGCGAAGCGGCTAAGGCGCGAGAGCTCTACGCTAAGGCACACAGTGGCGGTATTCGCGAAGCCAAGGACCGGCTCGACGCATTGCCCCGGTGAGAGGATGAGATTGTTGCGTTCCACATGATGACGCTGGCTGCAGCAGTTGGTGATCAAGAGGGGGACTGACATGAACACACTGCCAAGGCCACGCTCGTTGCTCTTGCTCGCCGTGCTGGTGCTGGTCGCCACGATGCTTCAACCGCCTGACCTGCACGCGCAGACCGCGCAACCCTCCAAGGGCAATGCACAAGTGGTTCGACGGCCCTTGCCGCAGGGAACCGAAAAAGACCGCATGAACGCTTGGACCGTCGGGCTCGCTGGCGGCTTGCTGGAGGGAGCGCCAATTCGCCTGGCTGCGGAAATGGCCCGCGTCGTCGATGACGGAGCAAACATGCATCTGCTACCGATCGTCACCCGGGGCGCCACCGAGAATCTGAACTCGCTGCTCTATCTGCGCGGCGTCGATACGGCGATCATCAATTCCGATGCTCTCGAAGAGTACAAGATTCAAGTGCCGCAGATCCGAGCCCGCATCACTTACCTGCTCAATCTCTTCCCGTCCGAATTGCATATTTTCGTCCGACCGGAAATCACAAGCCTGCAGGATCTCGCAGGCAAGAAAGTGAACTTCAACACCAAGGGCACCGCAGCCGCCTATTCGGGACCGCTGATCTTCAGCCGTCTCGGCATCGAGGTCGAGAAGACGTTCATTCCCCATCAAGTCGCCCTGGAACAGATGCGCAAAGGTGAGATGGCGGCGGTGGTGTTCATCACGTCGAAACCGGTCGACGCCTTCGTGCGCGGCCGCTGGGAGGCGGGATTCAAGTTTCTCCCGGTCCAATACGACAGCAAGTTCGAGGACTACTATCTGCCCGCGACACTGGAGACAAATGAGTATCCCAATCTGATCAAGCAGGGCGAGAGGGTGTCGACCATCGCAGTGCCGACCGCGCTTGTCGCGTTCAATTGGCCGCCGCGGTCGAACCATTATCAACGCGTCGCGCGCTTCGTCGACTACCTGTTCTCGCGAATCGACCGCCTGCAGGCACAAGGGTTTGACCCGAAATGGCAGTCGATCAATCTCGCAGCGACCGTCCCCGGACTAACCCGCTTCCCGGCCGCGCAGGAATGGCTGGATCACAAGGCGCGCAGCGCACAGGCGCCGCCATGAAGGCTGCTGCTTTTCCCCTCGCTGTCACGTTAAAAATGGCTTGCGGCATCGCCTACGCTCAAGGCACGAACGATCCGATGACAAATCTTCGGGCGTGCTCGGTGATGGAGGGACCGGCCCGGCTACAATGTCTGGACGATCTATCACGTAAGATAGCGCCGCCTGGTCGCCCGGCGCCGTACGACAACTGGCTGCTCAGCGAGACCACATCGCCGGTGGACTATTCGCCCATCGTCACCGCCACCACATCCGCTCGCGGTGACTCGGATGGCACCGCGATGCAACTCGCAATCCACTGCCGCAAAGGCCGCACCGAGCTCGTGCTCGCAGGACCGGCGGTATCAAGCCGTGCCGAGGAATACACCATCTTCTACCGCATCAATGCGAATCCGCCGGTGCAGCTTGCGGCCGCCTCGCCGTCATTCGGGCCCGGTGCCGCTTTCCGGGGTGACGTCGTGCGTCTGCTGCAATCGTTACCCGAAGAGGGCGGCATCGCTGTCCGTCTTTCCACCCGCAGCGGCGCGGCTCAGGAGGCGCATTTCCTGCTCGGCGGATTGAAGACCGTGCGCGAAAAACTGGCGGCGGCGTGCAAATGGCCACATGCCGTCGCCAGACCAGGCGACTGATGGTCATGGGACAGGGAGAAGCAAGATGATCAGAATTGGAAATCTGGCGATAGCAGCCATTGCCGGCCTAGCGATGTCGCTCCTGATCGCGCCGACCGCGCAAGCGCAGCCAGACGATCAGATGAGGCCGCAAGCGAGTAAGCAGCACCGGGTGAGCACGCAGAAGCAGCCGAGCAGGCAGAAGGACGATCAGACGAGCAAGCACGACCAGGCGAGCAAGCAGAAACTGGTACTGGTGACAAAACCCACCGAGCTCCCCAGGAAGCCGCATCAGCTCCTGCTGCAGGTCAATTCCAACGATCCCGCGATGATGAATCTCGCACTTAACAATGCGACCAACGTCGCGCAATACTACCGCAATCTCGGTGAAGAAGTGTCGATTGAGGTTGTCACGTTTGGCCCTGGCCTTCACATGCTGCGCGATGACACCTCTCCGGTGAAGGCGCGCATCGAGGGGCTCGCAATGAGCAACCCGGAAATCTCCTTCAAAGCCTGCGGCAATACCCAGGAAAACATGCGTAAGGCGGAGAACAAGGATATCAACCTCGTTCCACAGGCGACGATCGTGAAATCCGGCGTCGTCCGCGTCTTGGAGCTGCAGGAACAGGGCTGGAGCTACGTCAAACTGTGAGGCACTGCTCCAGGCCATGGAGGCAAAGGCCGCTGAGCAGGATGTAGCCGTCCCGAGAGGTCTGGACGAGGGCCATGGTCCGCGCCGCTCCCCAGAGCATGATCCGGAAAAGTGGATACCGGTTTTCCGAAAACGAAACCGTTTTCCGGCTTGTCGAAATTCTGCGGAAACGGGCGCCCACTATCTTCGTGTCGGGTGCTGGAGAACGACTATCAAAAGGTATTGCGGGGACGCTTTTTTGAGGTGCGCCATGCGTGAAGAATTTGCCTCTTACAGCTTTCTCGCCGTCACCATTGCCGGGATCGTCCTGTTGTGCTCAAGCCTCGTGGTGCTTGCGCTGACGTGATCGGCGGCGGCGTCTCAACGCCGACCAAAGCCGACGTCTCGCCGGACGCGCATTTTCGCGATGCGAGCAGGTCTCGTACTTCGGCCGAGCCGAACGCCGAAAATGGCGGTCGGCAGACGATCAGCTCAAGATCGTTGCCCTCGGAGCCGACAAGGAAGAGACGCCGCTTGCGCTACGAAGAGCGTCGCGGCGTTTCAGGCATAGGGCGGCACCTCGACCAGCGTCCCAATCAAACGCAACAGGGCTTGGTGCTCGGGTCCATTCACGTTGCTCCGCAAGAACTCGCCCAACTCAATGGGCGACAGCCGACCACCGGAAGGCGCATTCGGCTGATGGAGGATGAAAGCATTGCCGGTCGTCGGTTCGCGCGCAAGGAACCATGCATCGCCGTTTGGACTGCGGTACAGCTCTCTTCTCTCGGGCATAGGGTTGGTTGCTCCTTCGAACAGAGCCAACGGGAACAGCTCTTAGAACTGACACTCGGAAAGCGCTATTCGCCGGCGCATGAGCGATGCTTCAGCGGGCACAGCTTACTTGCTGCGCCTCGATCTGCTCGCAAAATCGCGGTTGGCCTCGCCGGCTGAGCGCTTTTTCTTGTCCGCGATGTTACCAGTCGCCGCCGCTTCCCGAGCCAATCGCTCCGCCTTCAATCGCTCTCGATTTGCATGAAAGGCTTCTTGATTACGTTCATACTCGGACATCGCAACCTTGGTATCCGCTTCCCTGAAGGCCTTTTGGGCCGCTTGCTGAGCTGCGGTAGGCTTCTTCGATTCGTGGGTATAAGTCATTTCCTCCTCCTTCGGCCCTGGCTCCCGACCGGAGGGGCAAGTTGCCGGGGACAAAGATCCGACTCCTGACGGCCATGACGGTTCCAATTTGGCCGAGCGTGCGCCGACGTCGTGGCATCTGCCGAGGAAACACTGGCGGAACTGGAAGTCGCCCTCAATCGCGATGGCCCGCGGAGCCATTCTTGATCTGCCAAATGTACTCGTCGGCAAGCTCCAGGAGCCGGTTGGAGGTTAGCGGGTCCGTAATCTCCCTTGCTAAACGCCGACATTGCTCAACCTTGGCCAAAAGATTGGTCTGCAATTGCCACACCCGCAAATGCCGGGCGAGTGCATTCGAAGGCAGGCCGCCCTGCATTTTCTGCGCCGCATCGATTTCCGAAACGGCCACAACTCGGCAATCGGGTAAGCTGATCGCGCAGCGCTGGAAATTGGTCCTAAAGCAGGATGACTTTTCTTCGAATCGTCATCCCGCTTTAGCTCTTTGTTTGAGCATGATCTTTTCGGAAAACCGGTGCCCACTTTTCCGGATCATGCTCTAGAAGCGATCTCAGTGTCGAACGTCTTTCAAGCGAACGACGACGCCCGTCGGTTCGGGCTGATGCGTCGTCAACTTTGTAAAGTCCGCGTCGCTCCAATCCGCAAGACTTATTACCTCTCCTTCCTCAGCTTCCATCCCAGGAACTTCGAGCAACTCGAGCACATGCAGCCCCTTGGGGTCGAGAAAGAAGGTATGCTGTCCGAACAATTCGCAAAATTGTGCCACTGCTGGATGATCCTCAGCAAGCACCTGCGCTCGAAACTGAGACAGCGTTTTGGTTATCTGGGCTTGGTTTAACTTCATGGCCTATCCCTGATCTTTAGCGCCTAAGTGCGCGTCGTCTGCCCCTCCTCGTCCATAGCTCACGACCTCACCAGGCGTCTGCGTTACACGGAGCCGCGGCGAATACGGCGCCAGCGGACGACGATCCGCCTCGCACGCTTGTTAGGTCCCTCGCGTGCCGCTAGTAACGGCGGGCAGCACTTGCGGACGCTTGCTCAAGACTCTTTCCTTTTTGGGTGGCGCGGCGATGAGCCCGTCGCGGATGGCCTGTTTCCGAGCAAGCTTGCGGGCACGGCGCACGGCGTCAGATTTCTCCCTGGTCTTTTTTTCCGAGGGCTTTTCGTAAGAACGACGACGTTTCATTTCCCTGAACACGCCCTCGCGCTGCATCTTCTTCTTTAGAACTCGAAGCGCTTGGTCGACGTTGTTGTCGCGAACGATTACTTGCACGGTTGTTGCTCCATCAGAGTTGCAGCGCCAGGTTGGCTGAAGTCGCGGCAGCCGAAGCGTTACAACGACTCCTTCGAAGTAAATCCCGCCCGTCTAAAGCGCGATGAGATGAGGATGAATCATCATCGCGCTTTAGGTTATTGTTTGAGCATGATCTTTTCGGAAAACCGCTTCACACTTTTCCGGATCATGCTCTAGCGATCTAAATTGAAGGGATAGATTGCCCTTCGCGCGCAAAAGCCCGCTCAATCCCAAGATCGAGCGGGTCGCACAGTCATCCCAGTACATCCGTGGAATGACGAAAGCTGCTTACGCCAGCGAGAGGTTCTCGGCGCTGACCTTGCCACGCTTCGGGTCGGTCTTGACTTCGAAGTTCACTCGCTGCCCCTCAGCGAGTCCATGAAGCCCGGCCCGCTCGACCGCGCTTATGTGGACGAACACATCGGTTCCGCCATCATTCGGCTGAATAAATCCAAAACCCTTTTGCCCGTTGAACCACTTCACCGTACCTGTCGCCATAACATTTCTCCAAAGCGCAAACGCGCGCCTCGCGTGGATTCGCACGATCCCCAAACTCAATCCGACGATGTCTCTGGAAAAGGGCCGCCTGGACCATTCAACAAGGCACAACGGCTAATCGAATAACAGCAACGTATACACTTTCTTCGAGAACACAAGGGTTCCTTCAAGGGTTCTTTTTTCGGCCGCGCGAGGTCGCGCTTGCGTTGACGTGATCGCTGCCCGGCGCCTACCTCACCAGCTATATTTGACGACGCCCTTGCCGGCGTAGCTGGTGACGTTGCCGGAAAACTCGCCTTCGAATGTTGCGGCGAGCGAGAAGCCGTTCAGCCACTTCTGCTCGGCGCTGGCGCTGACGAGCGCGGAATCGGGATCCGGCCGCGCGCCGTTCACGACAAAGCTTGTGCCCGGCAGCGACTGGAAGATCGCACTCACCGCGCGGTCGGGATTGTAGCGCCCACGCCAGCCGGCCGCGCAGCGTCAGCACGCCATCCGCCATAGCGAGCGATTTGTCGGTGCGCAGGCCGAGCTCGGTGCGGGTGTCGGTCGTGGTCTCGCCGGCATAGTTCAGCGCGAACGGCCCGCCGCCGACGAGGCTCCGCTCGGCATAGGCCGGCAGATCAAGGCTGATCACCTGGACCGCGGCGTAGGGCGTGATGCCGATCAGAGGTGTCGCGAACCGGTAGCCGCCTTCGAAGGCCCCGGATGTGCTGCAGTGCGCCGCACTTTGTTGCGGCGCATACGTCAGCAAATGGCACCTTTCGGACTGCGAGCCATTGTCCGACCAGCGTCCGAAATGCACACCAAAGCAGGCGCCCGCCCGCACGCTCTGAATTTATGGATTCACGCCCTGGGTCCTGTGGACACTTATCGCATCAATAAGACGATGGCTGCGATGGTGACGACGGCGGGGTAATTTCGGGCAGTCTTTTCGAAACGGGTTGCGACGCGACGGAATTGCTTGAGTTTTGAGAAGCAGCACTCCACGAGATGCCGCTCGGCATAGAGATGCTTGTCGAGCGGATATTTGAGCGCGCGTGATGGGTTGTTGGGGATGACGGCGAGCGCGCCTTTGGCGGCGATGGCCCTGGCGCATGTGCTGACGCGCGCTCTGGGCTGCGTGCTATTCTCCCCCAGGCCACGTCACCGGTTGTGACGATCGGTATTGGGGCTTCTCGGGCGATGGAGATGACCTTGTCTCGCAAATGGACGAAGAGTCGAACGCGAGGTTGCAAGCTTCACCTGACCAAAACGAAGGCGCGGTTTGGTCGAGTTCGCCAGATCCGCGCCGATCTCGAACGACAGCTTGAAGCATGCAAACGGGAGACCGCCAACGTGCGGGAGCGCCTGATCGAGGCTACGAAGCAGCAAACTGCCACCTCCGAGATGCTGCGCATCATCTCGGATTCGCCGCTTCAGTCGGTGCTGGACGCGGTGGCCGAACATGCCGCACGCCTGTGCGACTCGAACAATGCCGAGATCTACCGCCTGGACAACAACGTTCTTCGCTTGGTGGCTTCATACGGGGAACTTCCGGTGCATATTCAAGCCCGTGAGGGATTTCCCGCAAATCGCGACAGGGTGATAGGACGAGCCGTATGTGATCGGCGGTCGGTTCATGTCCACGATCTCGCCGCCGAGGATAGCGAGTACCCGTCGGGCAGCAGTGACGCAAAACGCCAGGGCCATCGCACCACGCTCGGAACACCGTTGCTGCGCGAGCGGACCCCCATTGGAGTCATTCTGTTCCGGCGATGGGAGGTCCGACCATTCTCCGACAACCAGATCGCGCTTCTGGAGACCTTCGCCGAACAAGCGGTGATCGCGATCGAAAACGTGCGCCTGTTCGAAGCCGAGAAGCAACGCACGCTGGCGCTTGGCCACGCGAACCGCAATTTGCGGGAGAGCGAGGCGAAGTATCGGTCAGCCATTGACGGAATAGCCGGTCTCGTTGCGATCATGGCCCCCAATGGTGAACTCGAAACGGTCAATCGCCAAATCATCGAGTATTTCGGCCGCTCGCAGGAGGAGCTGACGACCTGGGAAACAAGCGATGCCGTACATCCTGAAGACCTTCCCCGCATCCTTGAGCTCTTTAAGAGATCAATCGCCGCCGGTGCTCCGTTCCATTACGAGCTACGTCTGCGGCGGTTCGACGGAGAATATCGGTGGTTTGAAAACCGCGGTGTCCCAATTCGCGATGAGTCCGGACTCATCGTGCGCTGGTTCATCCTGCTGGTGGACATCGAGGATCGCACACGAGCGCTGGAACGAATGCAGCAGATGCAATCGGATTTCGCCCACATGAACCGCGTGAGCATGATGGGAGAATTGGCTGCCTCACTGTCTCACGAGATCACGCAACCGATCGCCGCGGCACACATCAACGCCTGTGCCGCCCTGAATTTTTTGGGCAAACAGCCGCCAGATCTGAGTGAAGCCAGGCAGGCGTTGGGCTGTATCGTGCGCGATTCCGATCGCGCTAGAGACATCGTCGGCCGCATCCGTGAGCAGATCAAGAAAACGCCTCCGCGAAAAGAGCGATTCGATCTCAATGCGGCAATCAATGAGGTGATCGTGTTGGCGCGAAGCGCAACCATCAGGAATGGTGTCTCGGTTCAGACGCGCCTTGCGGAAGGCTTGCTTCCTGTTCATGGGGATCGTGTTCAATTGCGACAAGTCTTCCTGAACCTGATCCTGAACGCGGTTGAAGCAATGGGCTCGGTTGAGGCGGGGGCGCGAGAGCTGTCGATCAGCACCGAGCAAGACCACACCGGGGTCGTCGTGGCCGTACGCGATTCCGGACCGGGCATCGATCCTCACCATCTCGAGCGCGTTTTCGAGGCCTTCTACACCACGAAGTCCAATGGAACGGGGATGGGACTGTCAATCTGCCGGTCCATCATTGAGGCTCATGGCGGCCGGCTATGGGCAGAAGCGAATGAACCTCGCGGCGCCGTATTTCAGTTCACTGTGCCCGGCGTGGGACAGGAACACAGGCTGCGTGCTTAAGGGCGAGAAGCCTGCTGATCTGCCGATCCTGGACTCCACAGCTTGAGTTCATCAATCAATCTCAAAGCAGCCAAGGCGCTCGGCTTGACTGTCGGGCCTCGCTACTTGCCGGCGCCAACGAGGTGATCGAACAACGAACAATTTTGCCGCGATTGGTCACGGCAGCGCCTGGCCCTTTCGGGCTCCAGGCGATGCCTGGCCAGGGTCCGAAACGGACACCACAGCGGACATCCGCCGGCACTCTGAATTTACGAGTTCACGCCCGAACTCAGTTGCTGCAGCAGATCATCCGCCTGCCGCAGATCGGCCGATGGCTCGGCGGAGGAGAATTTCGCTCGCGCTGATGCGAGCACGTCTCGTGCCTCGGTCAGGCTACGCCGGCTCTTGTTCCTGTTCATGAGAAGGCGCGCGAGGTCGATTGCGGTGCGCAATTCCCAGCCGACGGCTTCGAGCTTTCTCGCATAGGCAAGCGAGCGCCTGAACAGGCGGATGGCGGCAGCGTCGTCGCGATGCGGTTCGGCGTGCAGCAGCGAACCGTGGATCCGGTAGATCTCCGGGGCCAGCCAGCGTTCGCCGGTCTGCTTGATCAGGGACTCGGCCGAAGTCACCAATGCGAGCGCCCTGTCCTTCTGCCCGATCCGTCCGAACTCGGTGGCGAGCAGAGCCTTGTAGAGCGGCATCTGAATACATCGATTCTCCGCCGGCAGTCTGCCGATCAGGCCGGAGAGCTTCTCAAGCACGACCGGCGCGGGGCCGCGCGCCGCCAGCGCCGAGGTGGCCCATAGCGGACCGATGACCTGGTACATCGGATAGCCGTAGTCGGCGGCGACCTTCATCCCGTGCTCGACGCAGGCCAGATTGGCTGCAAGGTCTCCGTCATACCAGTGATCGCCGACGCCAAGGATGTGGGCGAGCGCGATCATGAAGGGATGGCCGATCTCGTTCGCCAGCCGCCTTGCAGATTCACAGCACTCCCTGGCCCGGTTGGGACGGCCGAGCAGCCATTCGATGTGTCCGGAATAGACGAGCGCAACGACCAGAGGATCGTGCTGATAGGTTTGAACCAGCTTGCCGTGCTCACGCGGATTGTAGCGCGCTTCAATCGCGACAGCCAATTCGCGCGCTTCATTCAGACGGCCGGTGAAGAAATTGACGATCAGCGCCGCGGTGGACGCCATCAGGATGGCCTCATCGTCGCGCCACTCCTCGGCTCGCCGGAGGAAATCCTGCGAATGCTCGAGCACTTTGGTGAGTTCGCAATTGACCAGCTCGGCCACCGCAACACCCCAAAGAACGGCGGTCTTCTCGCGGATCGTGCCATGGCTGCCGGAGAGCTTCAGCGCCCGATGATAGGGCTCGTAGACGTTCGGATCGGACCAGCCCGCAATCGCGGTGTATGCCATCGCAAGGTTGGATTGCAGCGCGATCTCGGCCTCGTAGCGGCGCGACGAAGCTGATAGCCTCGACAGCAAAGAGAGGCCCTCGCGCAGATGCGCCACCGCCTCCTTGGTGGCCGATCGGCTGAGCGCGGACTTGCCCGCCTGCAGCCAGGCGTCGATGGCCTCCGGAATGTTTTCCGCCTGCGCGTAGTGATAGCCCAGCACGGCGGGATCGCTGCTCTCCCCGATGTCGGCCTGCTGACGCAGCCAGGACGCTGCGCGTGCGTGCAGCTTGCGCCGATCCTCCTTCAGTAGCGAGGAATACGCCGCTTCCTGAATCATCGCGTGTTTGAAAGCGTACAACGTGCCTTCCTCTTCGTTGATGCGATACACGATCCCGGCCCGCTCCAGAGCCTCAAGCGCTGATATCAGCGACTCGTCCTGATCCGGAAGCAGGCTGAAAATGCCGCGATAGTCGAACTGCCGACCGAATACGGAGGCGATCTGGGCCACGCGCTTGGCGGTCCCCAGCCGGTCAAGACGCTCCATCAGGGAATCGTGGACACTTGCCGGCACCAGCGGCCCCGGCAATTTGCCGTGGTCGGTGGCGCTCTCGATCGCCCCGGAATCCACCACCGCTCGCGTGAACTCCTCGATGAAGAGCGGCACGCCGTCGGTCCTCTCGACAATCTGGCTGGTGATCCGCGGAAGAAACTCGATGCCGGCAACGGCGGCAACCATCCGCTCGCACTCGTCTGCTGCAAGCTTTTGCAGAGTGATGCGCTTGATGGTCGGACCCGATAGCCAGCCAGCCTCGTAGTCGTCGCGGTGCGTGACCAGATACAGGACGCGCTCGCGCGCGCAGCGGGCGATCACCCGCGAGAGAACGTCGACGCTCGTCGGATCGATCCACTGGACATCCTCGACGATGAACAGGACGGGCTTCCTTCGTGACGCCGCAACGAGAACCTCGATTATCACCTGGAAGGCACGCGCACGCTCGGAAGGAGAACGGAGATCGGCAGGCTCGTATCCTTCGCACGCCGGTATCGACAGCAGTGACCCGTAATAGGGAAGCGCCTGCCCGACATCGAAACCGGCTCTCCCCAGCAGATGACGCAATTTCGCCAGCGATAGCCGCGGGTCGTCGGTTTCGTGGATGCCCGTTGCGCGCTTCAGCCGCTCGATTTCCGGCGCAAGTGGCGAATTGACGTGAAACGGCGAGCACTGAACGGAGAGAACATCAACCGCGGATCGGTCGAGCGAGCTTCTGAACTCGCGGATCAGGCGCGACTTGCCGATGCCGGGCTCGCCGGAGATGACGCCGACGCGCCCTGCTCCGCCAAGGCTCTGCTCCCACAGCTCGGCCAGCAGCGCGCGTTCATCGTATCGGTTGATCATCGGCGGCAGCGGCAAGGTTCGCGCGCGGTCGAACCTGCTCTCGCCCGGCGAAACGCCGTTCACGCGCCAAGACTCGGCCGGCTCCTCGACGCCCTTCAGCCGGCGCTTGCCCAGCGGCTCGCAATCGAACATGCCGCGGATCAACTCATAGGTGCCTGAACCGATGACCACCGCGTTCTCGCCGGCGAGACCTTGAAGCCGGGCCGCGACATGCACCGAGCTGCCGAACACTTCCCGCCGCTCGGAGGGCTCGCCCGGCACGCTGCCGACGACCACCGGACCGGTGTTGACCCCGATCCTCACCCGCAGCCGGAGGAAGCTGCCATCCGACATCTGGAATTCCCGCTCCTTGATGGCGGCGGTGATGGCGAGCGAGGCGCGCACCGCGCGCTCGGGATCGTTTTCGTGCGCCTGCGGGACGCCGAAATAGGCGAGCAGTCCGTCGCCGATCATTCTGGCGATGTGACCGCCATAGCGGCAAATCTGCTCGTTGCAGAGATCGCGATAGGTCCGGATGACCGCGAAGAACTCCTCGGGATCGATCCGCTCGCCCAGCGGCGTCGAGCCGATGAGATCGACGAACACGACGGTAAGCTGTCGGCGCTCAGCCTGCAGCCCTGCCATCTCTGCGTTTGGCAGCGCCGCAACCAGCCGAGGTCCATCAAATTGGTCCGGTTTCGCCTGCCCGCTCAAGGTCCAACCATGTTGAGCTTCCGCCGTACCTGCAGGGACGCAAGGTACACGGCAAGCCGCATCCGGTTGATGCTACCGAGAGGTCGGTGCTGCTGCAAGCAGTTCCACGGGCTGAACATCATGCGTTCGCCATCGAAATCCCGATCCGGCGTTAGGAAATTCTGCCTTGGAATCCTGATTTCTCCGATCGACACGGTCCGATCCTGGGGACGGGTCCACTGCAGGAGAGCGTTCTCGACCTCTTCCGGTTTGGCCGAATGGCGCACCCGCACCGCGAAATCGAACACGATATCATCTCCAGGTGGAGTCGGATTGAGATCGCGAAGCATCGCCTCCTGGAGGAAATTGTCGGGTCGCGATCCGAAAAAGAAATTCCACCACGATGGGACATCGTTCAGAGCCGGCACGGGACTGACGAGGTAGCGCACCACATGCTCCTCACCTAACAAATAGGGTGACATGCTATGATAGGTCGCAGTCAGCGGATTGCCGATCCTGACGAGAGCGGTGCGACCAAACGTGTAGAACTGGCGCGGATTGCGAACGGCAAACACGATCCATTTAAGGAGCCGCTTAAACTTTTCGCGCCAGGTCCCACTCGGCGCCGCAACGGCTTCCATCAACTCGGAATAGTCGACCACATCCTTGCAGAAGAACACCGGGAAGCTGCTCAGCAAGAAGTCGTGCTCGCCGGCCGGCGTTCTGCCGGGCTCGAGGCCACGCAGAATGGATTCGCCCGCGACGTCGTAAAGCTTGATCGACATGCCGCGACCGTCAGGCTTGCGGTCGCTCTGTGGCTGTCCCTGTCCGTTGGAGAGCCGGACGATGGTCCGATAGCGGGCCCCCGGCCGAAACAGCGGTGTCGAGAACTCTGCCGGAAGATCGTCGCGGACGATGAACTCCGCATCGACGCATCCATGGGCCTTGGCGTGCTGGTCGCGCATCGCACAGGCAGAACGGTCCGAGGCCTTCATCTCACAGTAGTTCTTGACGACCAGGTTTGCGGCAATACGCGCCATGTTGGCGATCAGCGTTGCCTCGCCAGGCACGGCGCGCTCGAATTTCGTGAGCGGCATCGGCCGGTCCTGCAGCTCCAGCGCGTTCGCGAGTTCTTCATATCTTGCCGGCGTCGCCTCTGAACTCCGCGCCGGTGCCGAAGCGGATTGCGCGGAGCCGCGGGCCATTTGCCAGAATCGCTGGAAGTCCCGGAACACGCGGAACGACTGAACGATCAGATCTTCCCGCTGCGCCTGCGCGAAAGAAACCGCGCCGCTTCGACGGCCGCGCAGCCATTGTTGGATCGTGTCCCGATTCATGCGACGTCAACTCCGCCGGACGCCAAAAGACCGAGCGCGGCCAGACTCGGAACGAAGAAATAGTCGCCGCCTTTGGTCGTGACGAAGCGCGGGATGTCGAAGCAGATGAACGGTCGTCGTCCCGTGGCTTCGTCACCCGGGATCATCATTTGCGCGCTTTGACGACCGCCGATGGTTGGACGATTGCCGGCGATCGGATCGGTGTCGTTGCCCTGCTCGAAATCGTCGCCGAAATTCATCCATTTCTGCTGCACGAACTCGAACTGGTCGAAGCCGGAATTGAGCGCAATGAAAATGATGCCGCGCTTTTCCTGGCTCTCGGCTTCCTCCTCCTTGCCCAGTGGCAGGAATTTGCCATAGGCGATTCCGCGCCGGATCAACCGGTGTCGGCTCATCGTCTTGCCGCCGAAGCCAAACGCATCGCGCGGGTTGGCACGCCGCACATGCGCACCAAGCGGACAGCGTGCGCCTGCAGGATCGCCGGCGTAGCCGAATGTATTGCGCGTGTCCTCACGAGGGGCGTCGGGGTGTTCGATCAGCGAGGATCCATCCTGCCATCGCCCCATCATCTTGGCGGCAAGAAACTTCTTCGCGCTGACGCCATCCGGCAGAGGACCGGGAATGGTTCGGGCAAATGCGTCCGCCTGATCATCAAGGTAGCGACGGAAACGAACGACGTCCTGTTCCAGCTTGCGGTACACGAGATAGGTGCCATCGTGCGCGAGAAGATGCGGCAGCGGCATGGGAGCCATCTCGCCCCCCTCGCCTGGGTGGCCGAGAAGAAACTCGCCAAGCGGAATCTTGCGAAATCGCCCTTTCTCATCCGGATTGCCAACGTCCTGACGGTCCCTGCCACCGTCGTCGGGCACTCCCTCGATCGCGGGATTGCTCAAGCCGTCGAGGAAACCGAAGTGCTCCTTGCGAGTCTGTTCGCCGTTGATGTGCAGCAGCCCCGCCGGCTGACTGTCCTTCAATTCCTGCACGCCATTCGGCAGCAGATCCCTGAGCTGTTGACAGTGCGCCGCGAGCGCCGGCTCTGTCCGGCCGTAGATCGAGATCAGCATATGAACGCGATGCGTCTTCCAGGGATCGTCCCAGTGCTCCGGCGAACTTTCATCGATGTCACCGAGTTCGTTCGCACGAGGTTTCATGCCCTCCTGAAACTCGCAAGGAAACGTGGCAAGACTTTCCGTAGGCAGGCCAAGGGCGCGGAGGCCTTCAAAGGTGAAGGCGATGTTGAGAGTGGCGTCCGGCTTTGCGCGCCACAGTGCCGGCGTGACGGCGTTGGTCTCGAGCAGCCGCTGGATGAACGCCCTGGCATCATCAGCGTTTTGTATCTCGAAGAACAAGAACTGCGCGTGCGGAAACGAGGCGTAACCGCGAAGAATATTGCCTTGAATATTGGTAAGGTTGAGCATCGCCAGACCCCTGCTCTGATCGTTGCGTACTCACAAATCTCCCGGGGACGGCCTCTCGTTTTGGAGACCCTCCCACATTTGCCTGAACTCTCGTTGGAGCACTTCGGGAGGCCGTGGATTGGTTTGAACAAGCTTGACGAACTCGCCGAGGCGGCGTCGGCACAGCAGCGCCATGAGAATCTCGCCTACGCTCGCCTCAGGCTGGTCCGCCAGAAACAGCGTGGTCTTGAGTTGACACCGCTCGAAATATCCGGAGAGCAGATCGCGCCGATGGATACCCGGGAAGCCAAGACAGCGTCCCCAAATGGTCGCGACTTCGTTCGGGATATTGCTGGCCAGGGCCTGGACCAAAGGATCGACGCTCCCGCCATCGAATTCGCACATGAACACCAGATAATCCGACTTGAGCGCATCGAACTTCGCCGGCGTGCCTTGATAGGCGAGGCGGTCGACAATGAACATTCGCGCCATGTGGATGATCGGCACATGGCTCAAAGGCGAGCCGCGCGGATAGGTTCGCGGGTCATCCAGCGTGCGCAGAAACCCACGCAGATCGTCAGATTGATTGGTTGCAATCGGAAACAGGCCTGTGAAGCCGTACTTCTCACCGTTTTGATTAGCCACGTCGCCAACTCCGTTCGACCGGCCTGCTACACTGGTCCAAATGTACCGAGCTTGTTCTGCACGCTGATCAGCAAGCGATCGAACTCGACCGCAAACCGTTCGGGAGACAGTCCGCTCGAATTCTGAAAAAGCTTCTCGACTTCGTTGCGCAGCTCGAGTGCCGAGCGCACATCGCGCACGGACGCACCCGGATACGCGCTATAGGAATGGTCCGACTCGATCTGGTTGCGCTGGATATAGGCCTTGAGCGGCCCGACCGGACGGGCGAACGGGTATCCGACGCTCCAGAACCAGACAAGGTCGAGCGGTTTGTAGAGCACGTCGGCAAAGGCTTCGATGTAAGGTCCCCAGGGACCGTTGAACGTGCTCAGAAAGAACAAATAATCGTAGTGCAAATTTTCCGCCGGCTGGCTATCGCTCACCCGCGGAAAGCTGTCGCGCTTGACGACAACCCAGTGAACAAAGGGCAGAAACGCCAGCTCCTTCGCCGTGACTTGGGTCGATTTGAAGCGATCGAAGATAGACAGCAGCACTCCGACGACAAGGGTGCCGAAGCGCGTCATCGGCGTTATCACATTGAAAGTAACGGCTTTGCCTAATCCATACTGATTACGTGCGCGATCGGCCATGCAACGTCTCGCCATGAATCATGGTGAACTCGGCGAGACACGCACGCTCGGCCCACCTGTATAATAATACCTTGGAGGATAGTACAACGTCAGGTAATAACGTTACTACTATTATCGAAAGTCGCTGCTCCGTCCAGTGCAATGAATGTTGTCGTGCACAACTGACTCTCGCACATCCGTCATGGATTGCTAATGCCGGCCAGCATCACAGCTCTGTCATACAGCGTGACGATCCATGTGATCGCGCAGTTCAGCGACAGCGTGCCAACGGCTTCGATCACGTGAGCAATCCCGCCAGCGATTGCGCGATGCCGCTCCGGTGAGCAACCTTTCCGGCGCTGGCGTGACCAACCATAGACGTGGTCGGCGCAATCATCAGGAAACAAGCCGTGGCAACCAATGAAATCGACGCCATTCGCGCGCTGCTTTCGTCAAAACCGCGGCCGATCGGATGGACCGAGCGGCGCGAACGTCTCGATGAAGTGGGTTCGGTCTGGCCGGTGGCCGATGACGTGAAGCTCGAAACAGTCGATTGCGACGGCGTGGCAGGCGAATGGTCGCTGGCGCCGGGCAGCGAGCCATCACGCGTGCTGCTCTATTTCCATGGCGGCGGCTACTGCTCCGGATCGATTCTGAGCCACCGCAGATTGGTCAGCGAAGCCGGGCGCGCCGCGCGCGTTCGAACGCTCGCCATCGATTACCGCCGTGCGCCCGAGCACCCTTATCCCGCCGCGCATGAGGATGCGATGAAGGCTTGGCGCTTCCTGCACAGGCAGGGCATTCCGGCGCACTGCATCGCCGTCGGCGGCGACAGTGCCGGCGGCAATCTTACGCTCGAGCTAATCGGCCGGTTGCTGAGAGACGGCGAGGACTTGCCCGGCTGTGCCTGGCTGCTCTCGCCATGGACCGATCTCACGATGTCTGGCACAACCCTTGGCACCAAGGACGCAGTCGATCCGATCATCCACAAGACCTATCTGGAAGAGCTTGCGGACGCCTATGTGCCTGACACCATCGATCGCAGTTCACCGCTCATCTCGCCCTTGTTTGGCGATTTCACCGGCTATCCCCCGATGCTGATCCAGGTCGGATCGGCGGAGACGCTGCTCGCGGATGCCACGCGGCTCGCCGAGGCGGCCGGCGCTGCCGATGTCGAGGTGACGCTGGAGATCTGGCCCCACATGATCCACGCGTGGCCGCTATGGAATGCGAAGCTTGGTGCCGGTCGCCACGCGCTTTCCAGGGCGGGGCAATTCATCCGTGCCCGTTTGGCATAGTGCGCCTGGTAGCCGCTTGAGCCAAAAAACCTCGATTTCGCAGGTTTTTAGAGCCAATGCGTACCAACACGGGACAAATCACGGGGTTTTAGGCCCGCTGAGGTTGTGGTATTCGGAACCTTTAGAATTAGTCCGGTTTGGTGTCGAATGATGGACCTCACCCCCGGGAATTCCACCAGCGCCCTGCGCATTGGTGTGCAGCCGATTGCGGTCACCGCCGTCGGGCTGTTTCTCGTCCTGTTCGGGATCGGCGCGATCGCGCTGTACCGGGTCTATACCGGCGCGTCGCCGGAGTCCGATCGGGTCGTCGCCAGCCGGCAATTGCAGGCCCGCACCGCGCAGGTGTCCGAACAGCTCGTCGAGAAAACCAAGGGGTTGGAGGCGACCCAGCAGGAATCCATCGACCAGCTCCAGATGGTGCAGGACCACTTGCAGACCATGCGCCGCATGCTCGCCGCCCAGCAGGCCGACACCAAGAAGCTGTCCGAGCAGGTCACGGCACTGACCGAGGCGGTCGAGGGCTTAAGGCAATCCTTTGCCAGCGCCCAGGCCAATGAGCCGGCGGCCGAACCCGTCCGTAAACGATCGCGGTCGCACGCGCTTCGCAGCGGGCGCAAGCGCCGCGGCTGAGTCGGTCGAAATCACCGCAAACCCCCTCACCGGCAGGACATATCCACCGTCGCTGCCGAATCTCGATACGGTTTTTTTCGCCGACTTTGTGAACTAGTTCACATTCGGGAACCTAATTCCGGGGCAAGGTGCACGCCACCGGATGGCGTGAGCCGATTTCAATATCCGGGGCTGGCAAGGTCGTTGGCGGTATACTGCGTCAACGGCCTTGTTCTTTTAAAGGCCCTGCTTCCGCCGCGGGCGCGCTTTTTCACCGACCGCTTTGGCCGCCTCTCACGCTGGTGACTTGCCATCCGCGGGCTTTGCTTGCTGAATGCCGGCGCTTTTGAACCCGGTCCCGCCCACCCCTCGATCGGGTCGATGGTTTGCAAACCATTTTGAATGAGGCCCCGCATGCGCGCTGAATCCCTGCCCACCCCGGACGTCGTCGGACTGACAAAAACCGCCCCCTTCTCGCGCCGCGGTTTCATGACGGCTTCGGCCGCCATCACGGCTGGCTACACCCTCGCCGCAGGTCCCGTGCGGGCCGACGTGATCAAGACCGGTACCGCCGGCCTCACCGCGGGCGAGGCCAAGATCGGGGTCGCCGGCGGCGAGATGCCTGCGTATTTCGCGCGGCCGGCCGGTGTCAGCAATCCGCCGGTCATCCTGGTGGCGATGGAGATTTTCGGCCTGCACGAATACATCAAGGACGTGACGCGCCGGCTCGCCAAGCTCGGCGCGTTTGCGGTGGCGCCCGACTACTATTTCCGCAAGGGCGATCTCACTAAGATCACCGACATTCAGCAGATCCTGCCGATCGTGAACGCGAAGCCGGATGCCGAGCTCCTGTCCGATCTCGACGCCACCGTGGCCTGGGCGAAATCGCAAGGCGGCGACACCTCCCGCCTCGGCATCGTCGGCTTCTGCCGCGGCGGACGCACGGTCTGGGAATATGCCGCCCACAACACCGCGCTGAAGGCCGGCGCCGCCTTCTATGGTCCGCCGGTCGATCCGCAGAATCCGGCCTGGCCGAAGAGCCCGATGCAGCTTGCACCCGAGATGAAAGCGCCGGTGATCGGCTTCTATGGCGAAGCCGACACCGGCATCCCAGTCTCGCAGGTCGAAGCCTTCAAGGCGGCGCTCGCCGAAAACAAGAAGACCGCGGAATTCAAGATCTATCCGGGGGCCCCGCACGGCTTCCATGCCGATTATCGCACGAGCTATCGCAAGGAAGCCGCCGAAGACGCGTGGGCGCAGATGCAGGCCTGGTTCAAGAAATACGGCGTGCTGAGCTGAGGCTCGCGCCATCTGCGAAGCGGTGCGCCAGCAGGCGCAGCGCGTTGGCGGTGACGAGCACGGTGGCGCCGGTGTCGGCGAGGATGGCCATCCACAAGGTGGTCACGCCGAACAGCGTGGTGGCAAGGAACACCGCCTTGAAGCCGAGCGCGATCGTGATGTTCTGCCAGATGTTGCCGAGCGTCGCTTGCGAGAGGGCGATCAGCTCGGCAACGCCGCCAACACGGTTCTTGAGCAAGGCCGCGTCCGCGGTCTCCAGCGCCACGTCCGTTCCGCCGCCCATGGCGATGCCGACGGACGCCGCAGCGAGTGCCGGCGCATCGTTGATGCCGTCGCCGACCATCGCAACCGGACCGGCTTGCTTGAGCCGCCCGATCTCCGCGAGCTTGGCGTCGGGCAGAAGCCCGGCATGCGCCTCAAGCCCAAGCTGACCGGCGATCGCATCGGCGGTGCGGGCATTGTCGCCGGTCAGCATGATCGCGCGGAGACCACGGTCCGTCAGCCGTTTGACGCCTTCATGCGCATCCTCCCGCGGCTCGTCGCGAAGCGCGATCAATCCCTCGACCGTCTTGCCGGACAGCAGGACCACCACCGTCTTGCCCTCGCCTTCGAGCGCACTGATCTTTTCGACGACGCCGGGATCGACGCTCGCCTGCTCGCTCGCGAAGCGGGGCGAACCGACCGAGGCGAAGCCGCTTCTCAGACGTGCCGTCACCGCTTTGCCAGGCGTCGCGACGCCGCCGCCGAAGGTCGCGGGAAGCTCGAGCCCGCGCCTCTCGGCTTCCTCGATGATGGCGCGCCCGAGCGGATGGCTGGTGCTGCGTTCGACCGCCGCCGCCTTGGCCAGGACCGTGTCCTCGTTCTCACCGATCGAGACGACATCCGTCACCTGCGGACGACCGCGCGTGAGCGTGCCCGTCTTGTCGAAGGCGATCGTCCTGACCTTACCCAGCGTCTCGAGCGCCGCTCCGCCCTTGATCAACAATCCCTGCCGGGCGCCGGAGGCGAGGCCGGACGCGATCGCGGCCGGGGTGGAGATCACCAATGCGCAGGGACAGGCGATCAGCAGCGCAGCGAGGCCACGGTAGATCCAGGTCATCCAGTCGCCACCGAAGAGGAGCGGCGGGATCAGGACGACAAGCAGCGCGACCAGCATGGCGGCGGGCGTGTACCACCGGCTGAAACGGTCGATCATGCGCGCCGTCGGCGCCTTCGACTCCTGCGCTTCTTCCACCATGTGGATGATGCGGGCGATGGTGTTGTCGGCAGCGACATGCGCGATCTCGACGCGCAGCACGCCATTGGCATTGATGCTGCCAGCATACACCTTCGCGCCGATTTCCTTGAGAACGGGAACGGACTCGCCGGTCACCGGTGACTCGTCGACCTCCGACGAGCCGTCGATCACGGTGCCGTCCGAGGGCACGCGGTCGCCGGGGCGAACCACCACGACATCGCCGACCGCGAGATCATCGACAGAAACCTCCTCGATATCGAGAGATGCCCCGCGCTGACGTCTGGCATTGCGCGGCACAAGGTCGATCAATGCCTCGATCCCGGCCCGTGCGCGACGGGCGGCGACCGTCTCGAGCAGTTCGCCTACCGCGAACAGGAAGACGACAACAGCCGCCTCCTCGGCCTCGCCGATGGCAACCGCGCCGAGTGCCGCTGTTGTCATGAGGGTCTCGATGGTAAAGGGCGAGCCGGACAGGGCGCCGGCAAGCGCGCGCCGTGCAAAAGGCAGGACACTGACAACCGCCGCTGCCGAATAGAGCCAACGCTCCAGCCCCGGGAACAGGCTGGCAAGCACGAACGCCACTGCAAACAGGACGCCTGTGCCGAGGACGAGTCTGCCCTTGGCTCCCTGCCACAGAGGGTGCCGTTCCTGCTTCCGCGGCGCCTTCCCTCCCGACGCTGACGGCATGCCGGCCGGCTTGTAGCCCAACGCCCTCACCTTCTCCTCGATGAGGCGCGGCGCAGTGCGGTCCTGGTCGAGCCGGAAGGCGAGCGTTCCGGTCGTAAAGCTGACCTCTATGTCGGTGACTCCAGGCAGCCGCCGCATCGCGTTCTCGATCTTGAGCGCGCAAGCCGCGCAATCCATGCCCTCGATATGCAGCCTGTAGCAATTGGCGGTCGCCACAACGTCACCTCGACGAGTTCGATGTAGCCACCTATATGGACCCTGTAGCAACTACAGGGTCAAGGCATGAGCTGCGGCAGTTTGACGATAGGCGAGCTCGCACGACTGACCGGGACCAAGGTCGAGACCGTCAGGTACTATGAGCGGATTAGGCTCCTTGAGGCGCCAATGCGGACGGCCGGCAACTACCGCGCCTACGCGCCCGAACACCTGAACCGTCTGAGTTTCATCCGCCGCTCGCGGGACCTTGGCTTCTCGCTCGATCAGGTTCGGGCGCTTCTCGACCTGTCCGACGATCGAGATCGCCCCTGCGGGGCCGTCGATGCAATCGCGAGGGAACATCTGTCGGAGGTCGACCGCAAGATCGGGGATTTGCAGGCGCTCCGGCGCGAGCTCAGCAGCATGATCGATCAATGCCAATGCGGCACCGTTGCCGACTGCCGGATCATTGAGGCCCTTTCGCCCTGAGTATTAGCCTTTTTGAGCGAAGTGGACACCGGTTCGCGTGAAGAAAACGCGTCAAACAAGAATCAAGAGCTTCGGTTCTGATTGAATCAGAACCGAAGCTCTAGCCGAGACGATCGCGATTGCGATGCGGCTTTGCCAATTGCCGTTCGACTTCCCAAAACATCAGCACAAAGGCCGCGCCCAGGCTGATGACGATGCCCAGGAAGACGAAGGTGAAGGCGGCGGTGGTGAGTGTGCTCAGCATTTCGAAATCGCTGCAATCGACGTACCAGGCCCTGTGCAGAAACGATGCAACCTCGATGCTGAAAACACCGAGGCTCCATCCATCTTCCCGATAATTTTCGCTGCAGCGCGCCAGGTTCGCAGCAGTATCGGTTGAGATCAGTCGCAGACATCAACCGACCTGATGCGCCAGCCATATGACGTCAAGACGCGCTGCTGGGCAACGTAGCAGCCGCCGTAGCCGGAATTGTCGTAGTAGCCGTAGTAGGGATCGCCATAGTCGTAATCGCCATAGGGCCAGTCGCCGTAGAGCCCATAGCCGAGGCCAACACCGACCGCCGCGGCGGCGAACGGAAATCCACGACGAAAACGCCCGAAGCCGGGACGGTAGAAGCCGCCACGAAATGCGGCCGAACGGAAGCCGCCGGCGCCGATCGCGGCCGAGCGGAAGCCGCCTCCGCTGAACGCCGCTCCGCGGGAGCCACCGCCACTAAAACCGCCGCCGCGGAAACCACCGAAGCCGCCTCCACGAAAGCCTCCGCCGCCAAGGCCGCCCCCACGAAAACCGCCGCCGCCAAAGCCGCCTCCATGAAAACCGCCGCCACCAAACCCGCCGCGGGCGGACGCCGTATCTATCGTCAAAATTCCAAGCGAGGCTACCGCCAGCAAGGCAACCATCGTTTTACGCAACATCACTGCTCCTCCATCACGGCCTGCCAATACCGGCGCGGCCTGCGCCAGCCACCGCAAGCTCTGCCCGCAGTCTAGAGCGAGTTCCGGCCATGCGCCTTGACGATGCGCTCACTTCTACGCGACCGGGAAGTCGGGCAGAATCGGGCAAGAAGCTTCGCTCTGCCGGCCGACCGCAGAACCGGTCTTGGCGCAGGGCGAAGCAGGCCGCTCCCTTCCGGAACCAAAAGCTCCGGGAGCCATTTGGCCTTACGCCGTGCAAGGTGCGAGGATGCGCAAACTGATCGCTTTCGACGAGGATACGTTCGACAAACTCAAGCAACTCGGGCGCGACAGGATGGCGACGTTTCAGGAACTGGCCGATGAAGCGTTCGCAGACCTGCTCAAGAAGCATGGCATTCCGATCGATCTGCGCGACGCGTTACGCAAGAGCGCCGCGCAGTCGAAGACAGATACCGCCAAGTCGCCAAGTAATTCGCCAAGGCCCAAGGCAAGGAAAGGACGTCACGCATGACGACAGACCCGGATCCGTTTGAGCAGGGGCAGCAAGCGGCGCGCGAAAACATTCCAGCCGAGGCCAATCCCTATCCGGACGGCAGCGAACAACATGCGCTGTGGGCCGCAGGCCACGAGCAGGTGGCCTCCGCGACGGAGGCAGATGAATCCGAAGATACGTGACGGCCGCTCGGGCCCTTCAACCGATCTTGCGGAGGCCCTTTTTGAAGCGCGGCCCGTTGAGCTGATAGAACTTCGCCGCACTTCCCATCTTGGCGACCTGCGCAGGATCCAGTGTCCGGATCACGCGCGCGGGCGAGCCGATGATCAGCGAGTGTGGCGGAAACTCCTTGCCCTCGGTGATGACAGAGCCCGCGCCGACGATGCTCTCGCGGCCGATGCGTGCGCCGTTCATCACGGTCGAGCCCATACCCACCAAGGCGCCGTCTTCCAGCGTGCAGCCGTGCAGGATCACATTATGGCCGACGGTGACGTTCTTGCCGATCACGAGCGGAAAGCCGAGGTCGGTGTGGCAGGTGGAATTGTCCTGGACGTTGGAGCCCTCGCCGACCTCGATCCACTCATTGTCGCCGCGCAGCACCGCGCCAAACCACACGCTGGCCCCGCTCAACAGGCGCACCTTGCCGATCACGGTTGCAGTTTCCGCGATGAAATAGTTGCCGTCGGCCGGTAGATCGGGCCCCTGCCCGTCCAGTTCATAGATCGCCATGGATGTCTCCTCTTTCGCGGCGACATTGGCACAGCGGTCAAAGGCTTTTCAAGCGAGCGGCCAAAGCGTTTTCAAGCGAAGTGGACGCCGGTTCGCGTGAAGAAAACGCGTCAAAACAAGAATCTGGAGCTTCAGGAACTGTGGCGAAAGCAGCCTTCAGACCAAAACGCCGGCGGCGCGCAGCGTCATCAGGAAGAAGGTGCCGGACATCAGGCTCCAGAAGCCGGCGATGATGGTCGCCATCATCACGAATTCGAAGCGGCGACTTTCGATCCGGGCGCCGCGCAGCGTGTTGCGCATGATGATGAAGGGCGCGGCGAACACCAGGAACGGGACCGCCGCGAACGTCCTCGGCGCCGCGCCTTCCTGCAACAGGCCGAAGCCGGCCGGCCGCTGCGCCATCGCCTGATAGCCGCTGGCGAGCGCACCGGCGAGCGCGAAGCCGAGGCAAAGGGCGAAGAACGAGTTCAGCGCATCGGGCGACATGGCAAACTTCCGCTACTCAACAGACCGCGCGCTTCCTTTGGCAAAATTGCCGCTCCGCCGCTACATCATCCTTAAGAAAGGGTTAACATGCGCCCGACGCCGCCGCGTTTGCGCATGGCTCATCGCTTGCCGGATTCTCTGAAATCATACGGAAATTGGCCGCCGCGTGGCATATTCGCGGGATGATTCGGCATCACGCGAACCCATCCATTCTCGTTCGATGACATTGCTCTCGACGGCCCAGCATCTTGCGCGCGACACGCGCAGGAATCCGCGCGCGCACATCCTGCCGATCCTGATCGCAGCCGCCCTCGCCGGCAGCGCGATCGCGCTGGTCACCTACCTGTTGTGGCCGACCTGGACCACCGTACCCTTGAGCGATCCGTCGAGGCTGCCGGTCAGCGTCGGCGGCACGCTATTCAACGTGCCGCCGGCGGCGGTGCGCATGAAGATCCAGCGCCATTCGGGCGCGCAGGAGCGCGTTGACCTCAGCTTTGCCTATCCCTCGCTCGAACCGCCGGCGCCGAAGCATGTCACCGCCGAGACGGTGGAGGACAAGGTGCAGCCGATCGACAGGATCTTCCTCTCGATCGCGGCGCATCATGATCAGCTTGCCCCCGACACCCGCGTGCGCACGATCTATCCGCGCTATCTCGATCAGGCGGCAAGCACCGACGACGGCCTGACGGTGCGCGCGTTCCGCGACGGCTCGCCCTATGGCGGTGAGGATTTGTTCACGGCGACGTCGCCCACCCTCAGCGCCCGCTGCACGCGCGACGCGCCGACGCCCGGCATGTGCCTGAGCGAACGCCGCATCGACGGCGCCGACTTCACCTATCGCTTTCCGCGAAGCTGGCTCTCACAATGGCGCGACGTTGCCGGCGCCATGGACCGCCTGACGACGCAATTGCGCGGCCCGAAGGGGTAATTCCAACGTCATTGCGAGCGAAGCGAAGCAATCCATAGTGCCACTCGCTGAGGCGTGGATTGCTTCGCTTCGCTCGCAATGACGGTCTTAACCGACGAGCCTACTCAGCCAGCTATTTCGTAGGGTGGGCAAAGCGCAGCGTGCCCACCTTGTCTTGCACCGCCGTGGATGGTGGGCACGCTTCGCTTTGCCTACCCTACAGATCAGCGCAAGCTACTCGGCCAGATCCTCTTCGAGGATCGCCATCTGGAATTGGAACGAGCGATCGTCGTCCTCATCGTCGACGAAGAGGACACCGACGAACTCCTCGCCGATATAGACCTCGGCCGAGTCGTCTTTCTTGGGCCGCGGCACGACGCGGATCTTGGGATTACCGAAGACGCGTTTGAGATATGCGTCAAGTTTCCTGACTTCCTGAACGTCCACGGGCGGTCTCCAATCGGATCGATGATTTTGGGACGGAGTTTTAGGACGGGACGGCGGCAATCGCCAGAGCCTTTTCGGCTCTGGCCCAATCTAATATTTGCAATCGAAACGATCGCGAAACACGAGTGAAATCAAAGCCCGATCGCGTTGAGCATCTGGTCCATGGTGCGCGACGGCTCGGCGCAGCCGGCTTCGCCCACGATCTTCGCCGGCACGCCCGCGACCGTGACGTTGTGCGGTACCGGCTTGACGACGACCGAGCCCGCGGCGATGCGCGCGCAATGGCCGACCTCGATATTGCCGAGGATCTTGGCGCCGGCGCCGATCATCACGCCATGGCGAATCTTCGGATGGCGATCCTCGTTCTCCTTGCCGGTGCCGCCGAGGGTGACGCCATGCAGGATCGAAACGTCATCGTCGATGACGGCGGTCTCGCCGCAGACAAAACCGGTGGCGTGGTCGAGGAAGACGCCGCGGCCGATCTTGGCGGCCGGATTGATGTCGGTCTGGAAGACTTCCGACGAGCGACTCTGCAGGTAAGCGGCAAAATCCTTGCGGCCCTTCACATGGAGCCAATGCGCGAGCCGATGCGTCTGCAGCGCATGGAAGCCTTT
Source organism: Bradyrhizobium sp. 31Argb (assembly GCF_043638955.1). Classification (NCBI taxonomy): domain Bacteria; kingdom Pseudomonadati; phylum Pseudomonadota; class Alphaproteobacteria; order Hyphomicrobiales; family Nitrobacteraceae; genus Bradyrhizobium; species Bradyrhizobium sp. 31Argb. The sequence goes on from NZ_JBEGDB010000045.1 coordinate 40,564, forward strand.
GAAGTAGAGCAAGGGATCGATGAAGCGCGAGGTCGCGGGATCGCGGTCGTAGACCGCGACGAGATCGGCGCGGAAGGCGTTGCCGATGTCGGGCTCATCACGCAACGCCTCGTCATAGGTTTGGCGGATCAGATCACCCGACAGCGCCGAATGGTCGAGCCGCTCGGCCAGCCGATGCACGATCGAGTCTTCCAGGCGCTCGTGATGCAGCACCGCGGAATAGATGAAGGTGGCAAGCTCCGGCTCTCGGCGAAGGATCTCCTCGGCCTCGCTCCTGATCCGATCCCAGATCGGATCGAGCGCGGCGACCTTGCCGCCTTGCGGATTGACCTGATGCACTGCCATGGCTGGCCTCGCGTGATCTTTGCAGAGCATGATCTTTCTGGAAAACCGGTCCCCACTTTTCCGGATCATGCCCCAGTTTCGGTGTGCGCTATAGCACGGTTGAACGACGCTTGTCCCGGTGAGGTTCGGCGAGGGACAAGCCTCGCTTAACCGCTATGCGGAGACGTCACATCCAATTGGTCGGCATTTGCCGGAAATCAAGCAGGCTTAAGTCCGATTTCCGTAGAAGAACATTCTCCTGGCGTAGAAGATCATTCTCTTTGCGACAGGAAGTCGATCACGCCGGTCTTGTAGACGTTGTCGCCCACCGCCCGCATGTGATCGCGGTTCGGGATCGCAAGCACTTGCGACTGCGGGATGACGCGGCGGAGCGCTTCCGCAGAGCCCGCGATCTCGTCATTGCTGCCGACCGCGATCAGGACGGGCACGTCGATGTCGGCGGCCTCCTGCCGTGTCATTAGCCGCCTGGAGCCGCGCAGGCAGGCGGCGAGCGCACGACGGTCGGAGCGGGTCTGATCGGCAAAGGCACGGAAGGTGCGGCCGACCGGATCGGTGACATCCTCGAGCGACGGCACCTCCAGCGCGACAGCGACATTCTCCCCGGGGCCGCCGCCTTCGATCAGGCCGATGCCGATACCGCCGAGAATCGCCGAGCGCAGCCGCTGCGGCTCATTGTGTGCCAGCACCGCCGTCATCCGCGAGCCCAGCGAATAGCCCATGATATCCGCGCGCGGGATGCCGAGATGATCCATCAGCGCGATCACGTCGCTTGCCATGACGGCGATGTCGTATTGCGCGGGATCGTAGAGCTTGGCGGACTCGCCATGGCCGCGATTGTCGAGCGCGATCACGCGCCGGCCGTCCTTGCGCAGTTCCGAGACCCAGCCGGGATAGACCCAGTTCACGTTCTTGCTTGAGGCAAAGCCGTGCACGAGGAAAATCGGATCGCCCTCGCCTTCGTCGAGATAGGCGATCTCAACAGCGCCGTGATGAAAACTCGGCATCGCGCCTTCCGTTGTTCGAGGGATTTCTTGGATTGGCGACCGGCGAACGATCGCAGAGCTTAGCCGCAGGCGGTAGGGCCCGCCACCGCAACCTCGGATGGCGCTCCCGCCATCGCGAGTTGTTTCCGCAGGCGCCGCGCCTTGCTCCGCCGCAGCCATGCCAGCGTCAGGCGCTCGGTGGTCGCCTTGATTGAGGACAGGAAGCCGAACAGCGTCAGCAGCGCGCCGAACAACCACATCGTGAGGTTGAACGTGCCGGCAGCGAGCAGCAGCGCGCCGCGGCCGAGCAATTTCAGGATCGCGCGGGTCTGGCTGCCCTTCGCTTCCGCCAGCCGCGCGGCACGCGCGACGTCCTTCGGCCCCTCCGCTATCTTGAGCGTCTCCAGCGCGCCGCGGGTGCCGGCCTTCTCGCCAATGCGCCCGACATCCTTGGCAAGGCGGACCAGCGCCCCGGCCTTTTCCACGCGGAACGCGGCCTTGATCGCGGTCATCGTCTGGCCCGGACGGAGCGCGGAAGCCGAGGCGACAGCCTCCTGCAGCATCGGCGCATCCACGACTTGGCGCGCCGAGCGGCCGGCCCAGGCCGTTAGCCCCTCGCTGATCCGGCCGACCTTGCGCGCATCCTTGACCAGCGACAGCCCGGCGCGCACCGGCGCGACACCGCCGACGGAGACATAGGTCGCAGCCGTCACCGCAAGACCGGCGGCGGCGAGGCCAAGGATGAGCGACTATCTGGATTGTCAAGTTGCATTGGCGTAAGCGGCACGCGCCTCGCGTGCTTTGGCGTTGAGGCGG
>NZ_JBEGDB010000460.1:0-3537 GCF_043638955.1 Bradyrhizobium sp. 31Argb
GAATACTTCCGGCTGGAGCGAGAGTTAGCCGGCCTGGGTTTCCACCAGGGAGAACAGTGCGCCTTGCAAGGCACACATACGGATGAGATGGACAAGCGCTTTCTTCATGGCCGAGACGAAGATTGCAAAGGTCGCCGTAAGTCCATTCTTTTGTTCGGTCGCGCTGCGGGCCATTCTTCCGTCCCGGCCACCGATCTCGCAGCCGTCGCGCGCAGGGGCGGTCAAGGCTGGCCGCGTTTGCGGCCACCGCAAGGCTTGGCCTTGACCGGCCCGAGCACGGCGGCACACTGGCAGTGGAACGGGACTGCATTCCTGCCTAGAACTTGCCGTCAGCCGCGACTATGGTTGTCGGGCGCGGGCGACCTCGTGGCGAAGCGTGACGCGTCGGCTGCAAGCGTCACCGGACTGCCTATTTTGTCCTGCCGAACTGAGGCGCCCGCGCGCCGGTTTTTGGGTGCCGCGGCTTCCATTGCGACACGAATCGTTCGTAGCTTTGCTCCGCCTGGGCGGCAATCAACATCTCGCGGTCGCGCAGCGCCTTGATGTTGTAGGCATAGGCTGGTCCACGGCGGCTCCCTTTCTGTTGTGGATGTCCGGCTTGAAGTTGCATCGCGCGGGTCTTATTGGCGACCAGCGCCGGGCGCGCCCACAGGTAATCCTCGCCCTTTGTCAGCAAATGCCAGCAGAGCACAGTGAGCTTCCGAGCCACGGCCACCGCGGCGATCTGATGGCCGCGTCGGGCGCGGATGCGCACGAAAACAGCATGCAGTGGACCGGGCGCCTTGGCCGCTGCCCAGGCCGCCTCGACCAGCATGGCGCGCGCATGACTGCGGCCGATCTTGCTGATACGGCCGTGGTGGACGGCTCCCAGCCCGGACTGCCGCACCCGCGGGTTCAGCCCGAAATAGCTCACCAGCTTCTGCGGGCTGTTGAACCGGTTGATGTCGCCGATCGCCGCCACGATTCCGGCGGCGACCGCCAGATTCACGCCGGTGATCGTCATCAATCTGTTCACCGCGGAATCCTCGATTGCGTCCTGTGCGATCTCGCGATCGAGCAGGGCCAGGTCTTCGGCCAAACGGTCAAGCTCACGGACGTGCCGATCGACGGCCGCCCGCTCATCGTCTGGCAACTGTTGAGCGGCCAACCACGCCCGGCCGCGGGCGTTGAAAAGATCGGCATGCGGGCACTTCGGGATCAGGTGCGCGTGCAGGATCGAATGCACCTCGTTCTTGAGCCGCGTACGGTGCCGCACGACCTGGTAGCGCCGCGCCACCAGCCTACGCTTGCGCTCGGTCTCCGCGTCAGGCGTCCAGAGCTGCGGCAGGTAGCCCGCCGCCTGCAAACTGGCGAGCGTGCCGGCATCGATCTTGTCGGTCTTGACGTGAGCCTGGGCGATCGCCTTCACCTGCAACGGATTGGCGATAATCACCCGCGCCACGAATGGCGCCAGCACTCGCGACACCGCCATGCTGTTGCCGGTCGCTTCGAGCACCACCTCATCACCGGCCAGCAGGGTCTTGCCAAATCCCTCCAGCGCAGTCCGCGTCATATCAATGCGGCCCGCATGTCGGAGCCTGCCGTTCTCCCAAAATACCACCTCCCCGAAGGTTCGGTGGACATCAATGCCAATTACCCGTCGCATTCGCACCTCCTCTGCCGGACAACGATGGGAGCTGCGGGCGACACGACAACTACGGATTCGCGCTCGCGGCGCAACCGGGCGAGTCGCAGAGGCGGCCAGCTACTAACTCGAGCTCTCGGCTCATCGTGTGCATCGGCCTGCCCGCACTTCGTGCTCCCGGTGCCTCTGTCCCGATGGTCGCACCCTACGCCACGATGTAGAACACCGCAGCGGAACGTTGGCACCGAGACATCTCATACCGGTTACCAACCCGGTCGAAAATCAGATCAGGCCGCTGGTGCTGACGCGCAAAAATTCGTTGTTTGCAGGTCACGACGAAGGCGGACGTTCATGGGCGCGCATAGCTTCGCTCATCGCTACTTGCAAGATCAACAACGTCGAGCCCTACGCCTGGATGAAGGCGACGCTCGAAGCGATCGCGGCCGGACACCCACAGGCGCGGATCGACGAACTCATGCCCTGGTCGTTCGGCCGAACCCCGTAATCCTCTGTTGCCCCTCCACACGCGACTTCAACGATTTGCAACGCGTTGATCAACAGATTGCAATCCGTTGCGCCAACGCGTTGCAATCCGTCCCTCCAAATCTTTGCGAATGGGACATAGACGTCGCTTACACTTCACTCGTCACTGGCTCCTCAGCATTATGACACAACGCGCTGAGATGCGTTTCGCGCTACCTGCACCAAGCCACCGTCAATTCCCGGCGCGTGGGCTTTTTTTGACACGAGCCGTTTTCAACGCAGGGTCTGCGTGAATCCATTATTGCGCGTTCAACGACGATGCTGGCGTGACGTACCAGAGCAGGACGCCGTTGCTCCAATGGTCAGAAGCATAATGCTCAGAAGAATACTGTCGACGCTAACAGCGTGATTGTCGGCTTTGAACCAATGTCCACAACTTGACGCATGCACCCCAGTACCAAGTGACTGGAAAACCTCCAATTTTCAACTGGCGCGCTGCTTGCTTGGCACCGGTCGGCGGGCACCGTTCCCGTATGTCCGCTCCTCGAGGTCGATGCACATCCTCCGTCCCTTTCCGCCCAGCCCGCAAGAAGCGAGTCTGGGCGGCCGAGTCAGTCCAGGATACCACGCTTGAAAGCTATCGCACCCCGGACCCGCGCTGGGAGATCATCCTCGACATCGACGCGCTGGCGCTCGCGGAGGGGAAGAACTGGGTTTTTCGAGGCGGCAGCTGCCTGCCCCCTGAAGGGCGCCTGTGCCTGGCCGAACTTTCAGACGGCGGCAAGGACGCGGGGTTCGTGCGCGAGTTCGACCGGAACGCCAAAGCCTTCGTCACGACCGGCTTCGACCTTCCGGAGGGAAAGCAGAGCGTCAGCTGGGTCGACGGGGACACGATCCTCATCGCACGAGATTGGGGCGAAGGGACCATGACGAAGGCCGGCTACCCTTTCGTCGTGAAAGAGCTCAAGCGCGCTCAGCCGCTGGTTCAAGCGCGCGAGGTCTTCCGCGGCGAACCGACCGATGCCAGTACAGTGCCATTCGTGCTGCGGGACAGTGAAGGCAAGGTCCATGCCACCGGGGCCGTGCGCGCCATCAGCAGGTTTGAGCAGGAGTATGTGCTCTTTGGGCCTAAGGGGCCGATCAAGCTCAACCTGCCAAAGAAGGCGACCATCGGCGGCATCGCCAGTGGTCGCCTGCTCGTGACGCTCAACGAAGACTGGACGCCGTCCGGCGACAGTCGCTTCGCAGCCGGCTCGATGATCTCGTATGACCTGGCCGACTGGAAACAGGATCCGCTCAGCGCCAGGCCATCGCTCGTCTTCCAACCGGCGGCTCGGCAGGCGCTCGGCGGCTTCGTGAGCGTCACGAGAGGATCGCCGTGCCCGGCCTTGACTTGCGCGGAATGCTTTGGATTGCCCGATCGGGGTGAT
>NZ_JBEGDB010000461.1:0-3532 GCF_043638955.1 Bradyrhizobium sp. 31Argb
CCGGTGGTGTGGGAGGGGCGAAGCCGCGAGGCTTCCCCCTATCCCGATCCGCAAGCGGAGGCGTGGATTGCTTCGCTGCGCTCGCAATGACGGAGGCTGTCATTCCGGGGCGATGCGTTAGCATCGAGCCCGGAATCCATCTAACCGCAGAGTATGCGGCCCAATGGATTCCGGGTTCGCGATTCGCGCGCCCCGGAATGACGAGGGGAGAGATCAGCGCTCTTGCTCCGCCGCCTTGATGGCGAGTGACAGGCTCAGCTTGATCTGCGCGACCATGTCGTCGAGCAGTTCTTCGCGCGTGGTTTCGGCGAGCTGGCCGGTGAGCAGGCCTTGCTCGGCGAGCATGACGACGCCGTGCAGCGCGGCCCAGATCTGCAGCGCGTGGCGCTCGCGCAGGAGGGCGACCGCCGGCGACTCCAGCGCTTCCAGCAGCAGACCGAACGTCTCCATCGCGGCGCTGTGCAGCTCGCTCTCCTTTGGCGAGCAGGCCATCACGCGCGAGGCGAACATCAGGCGGTAGATGCCGTGGCGGCGCAGGCCGAAGGCGAGGGCGGCTTGCGCGAAGCGTGAGATTTTTGTCCGCTTCGACGGTTCGTCGATCGCATCGCGCAGCGTCGTGTTGAACTGGCGAAAGGCTTCCGCTGTGACGGCCGACAACAGCGCCTCGCGGTCTGCGAAATGCCGGTAGGGTGCGGGCTGCGAGACGCGGAGCTTCTTGGCGAGTGCGCTGATGCTGATGGCCTCGGGGCCGCCGAGTTCCGCTTCCTGCAATGCCGCATGCACCAGGGCGTCGCGGAGGTCGCCGTGGTGATAGGCATTTTGCGGCTTGCGGGCGAGGCGTGTTCCCATCTTAATGTGATAGGCTATAACTTTTTGCTTGACAGCACAACCGGACCGCGAATGTAATAGCTCCAAATTGAGACGTGGCCGAAGCAAGCCGCGTCCGCCGAGAAGCGGAGGAAACGCCAGTCCGCGCATCGAGCCACGGGCATCGATGCTGCGCGCGGCAGAGGGAAGCGCCCGCATGTCCGCAAAGCTGAAGATCCACGTCGACCAGGACAGGTGCCAGGGACACGCGCGCTGCAAGGCGCTCGCGCCCGAACTATTCGACCTCGACGAATACGGCAATGCCCATGAGCACGGCGAAGGCCGTGTGCCTGAAGGCCTCGAGGACAAGGCCTATCTCGCCCAGACCAACTGCCCGGAATTCGCGATCGAAGTCATCGAGGAGTGAGGCGCGCGGTCGGACCGCCGCCTTCATCCACACTTGATCTGAACGAACACAGCGGAAGGAAACTGCCGATGTCCGATTCCGTCAGCATGATGCCCGAACACCCGCCGGTGACCGACTGGATCCGTGATTTCGACCACACCGATCCGGCCTGGACCGAGAATCCGTTTCCGATCTGGGAGCAGTTGCGCGCAGCCTCGCCGGTGGTTCACACCGACCGCTTCCTCGGCTGCTACATGCCCACCACCTATGAGGCGGTAAAGCAGGTCGCCTACGACACCGAGCATTTTTCCTCCCGCCGCATCATCGTGCGCGACGTGCGGCCGGAGGTCACGCAGCCGGCGCCGCCCATCACCTCCGATCCACCCGAACATAAGCCGGCCAAGCAGTTGCTGCTGCCGCCGTTCACGCCCGACGCGATGAAGAAGCTCGAGCCACGGGTCCGTGCGATCTGCAACGAGCTGATCGACGAGTTCATCGACGATGGAAAATGCGACGCCGCCGAGCGCTACACGAAGCACATTCCGGTGCGCGCCATCGCCCATATGTTGGGTATACCCGAGAAGGATGGCGACCTCTTCATCAAGTGGATCCACGAAATCCTCGAGCTCGGCATCAAGGATCAGGACATCTTGATGCGCGCGCTCCACGAGATGAGTGCGTATTTCGCGGGCCATATCGCCGAACGCAAGGGCAAGCCGACCGACGACCTGATCACGACGCTGATGAACGCGCGCGACAAGGACGGCAAGCCGTTGTCGGACGCCCATGTGCTCGGCTCGCTGCGACTGCTCCTGGTCGCCGGCATCGACACCACCTGGAGCGCGATCGGCTCCTCGCTCTGGCACCTTGCGAAGACGCCCGCGGACCGTGAACGGCTGGTTGCTCAGCCGGAATTGTTGCCGATCGCGATCGAGGAGTTCCTGCGCGCCTATTCCCCGGTGACGATGGCGCGCGAAGTGGTGAAGGAGACCACGGTCAGCGGCTGCCCGGTCAAGCCCGGCAACATGGTGCTGTTGTCCTTCCCCGCTGCCAATCGCGACCCTGCGATGTTCGCGGACGCCGACAAGGTGGTGATCGACCGCAAGGAGAATCGTCACGCCGCCTTCGGCCTCGGCATCCATCGCTGCGTCGGCTCGAACCTCGCGCGCATGGAGATGATGGTCGCGATCGAGGAATGGCTGAAGCGGATTCCCGACTTCCGGCTCGATCCGGCCGGCAAGGTGGCGTGGTCGGAAGGCACCGTCCGCGGCCCGCGCGCACTGCCGTTCCTGTTCGGGGCGGGCTAGTTACAGTGCGTAGCCCGGGTGGAGCGACAGCGTAACCCGGGGACGCTGGTAGACGTGAATGGAAGTGTCCCGGGTTGCGCTTCGCTTCACCCGGGCTACGGACCTGCGCCGGATCAAACATCCATGTTGCGGAGGCGCTGGCGGTTGCGCAGCACGATCCGGCGGGCGCCGGAGAAGCCGAGCACGCCTTCGTCGTTCAGTTGCGACAGCGCGCGGGATACCGTCTCCAGTGTCAGTCCCAGATAATCGCCGATGTCGCGGCGGCACATCGGCAGCGCCATCATGCTCATGCCGGCAACCGCAAGGCGGCGATCCATCTCCAGGAGGAAATTGGCGACCCGCTCCATGGCGCTCTTGCGGCCGAGCAGGAGCATGTGCTCTTCGGCATGCTTGAGATCGCCCGCCGTCATGGTCCAGAGCTTGTGGGCGACCTGGACGTCGGTGCTGGCTGCCTGTTCCAGGCTGCGGCGCTTTACCAGGCGCACGGTGGTGTCGATGATGGCTTCCGCTGCCAGCCGGTGCTTGGCGCCGGACTCGAGCCCGAAGACGTCGCCGGGCAGATGGAACGCGCCGATCTGGCGGCGCCCGTCGGCGAGCAGCTTGTAGGTGCGGACCGCGCCGCGGATCACCTGGTAGACGTATTCGGCCGGCTCGTCCTCGCCGTAGATCTCCTCGTCTTTCCGGTAGGTGAATTCGGTGGCGATCAGGCCGGCATGTCCGGCCAGGCCGCAAAATGGCTCGGCAGGCGCATGGCCGCCCGGCACAGGCCGGTTAATGTTGAGGGAAGCGGCGGCGGGCGACTGGGTGAGCATGAGCCATCTCCTATGCAGCGGATGGCTTTTGGTACGCGGAACAGGCGAACGCGGAAATTTCGCTCCATGCCTTAAGGGCAAGCCCTTAGGTAGAATTACGGAGGTCGCGGTTGCGCGTTCGTAGGTGAGCGTCATCCGGCGACCACGCACTGAGGGCTGATCTGGTCGGCTAGGAAGATCTCGTGGATTGTTTCGTCACG
>NZ_JBEGDB010000462.1:0-3514 GCF_043638955.1 Bradyrhizobium sp. 31Argb
TCACTTTGGCGTAGAGCTCACCAGGCCGCCGCCCAGCGCGCGCACTTCAAAACAAAAAGACAACTGTAATGCTAGTCGAAGGAGCCAGCCGAGGCCGTACCATCGGGCCAGTTCTGGTCACAGAGGATCGGCCGATCTGGTTCTAAGGGGGTCGTCGGCCTTGTGGCAGCTTGCGACCGAGCCGCCTGACACCAAAGCCTTGGCGCCTGCCGGCCCCTCAGGAAAACCACATGTCGACGCTCGAAGCTCTCAGGCGAAATCTTCTTGAAGAATTGTTCGCGGCCTTCAACCGCCACGATGGTGTCGCCGTTATGGCCTGCATGACGGACGACATCGTATTTGATGCCGCCGCTGGTCCCGATATCTGCGGTCGCCGTCTGACTGGGACCAAGGAGGTCCGCGCCGCGTTTGAAAATACGTGGACCAGCATGCCCGATGTGAGCTGGCAGTGCACCCGCCCCGCCGTGTTCGGCGATCGTGGAATTTCCGAATGGATTTTTCGCGCGACCACCAAGGATGGCCAATGCATCGAGGCGGAAGGGTGCGACCTGTTCACCTTCCGCGGTGACAAGATTTGCGCCAAGAGCGCGTTCCGGAAGGATCGTCCGCTGCTGCCCGCGCTTGCAACGGAGGAGACTGTGCTGCGATGAACGTGCAGGTGACCGCGCCGGCCGTGGCCTACGACCCTCACTACGATCCCTTGGTCTCGGACGGTCCGGGGCGCAACAGGGACTATGCCCCGACCTATTGGATCGCGACGGCGGGAACTCCGCCTGAAAGCGACGGGCCGATCGTCGGCGATACCGATGCGGACGTCGCGATCATCGGATCGGGCTACACCGGCCTTGCCTGCGCGATCTTTCTCGCCCGCGAGTACGGCATCAAGGCCACCATACTGGAGGCCAATCGCGTCGCCTAGGGATGCAGCACGCGCAATGGAGGCCAGGCACAGAATGCCGCCGGCCGGCTGACGCACTCGCAGTGGATCGCCCGCTGGGGTGTGGATGTCGCCCGCCGCATGCATGCCGAAATTGAAGACGGGTTTGCAACGTTCGAGGAACTGGTTCGCCAGAGCCCCATCGATTGCGAGCCGCAGTCGGGTGGGCACCTCTATATCGCGCATCGCCAGCGTCGCCTGGAAAAGATTGCCGCCGAATCGAAAGTTCTGAACGACGTTTTCGGCACCACGACGCGCGTCCTGTCACGTGAGGAGGTGCGACGCGATTTCGTCGCCGACGCGGAAGCGGTTGGCGCGATTCACGAACCGCTCGGCATCGGCGTCCATCCGGCGAAACTTGCGTTCGGCTATCTCAAGATGGCCCGCGATCTCGGAGCGCGCGTGCATCCGGCAAGCCCCGTTCTCCACATCGAGCCGCGCGGTGGAGCATTTCTCCTGAAGACGCCGGGCGGCACGGTCAAGGCGCGCGCGGTGGCGATTGCGACCGGCGCCTACACCTCGCTCGGATTGACACCGGTGCTGCATGGCCGATGCATGCCGATCCTCTCCAATTCGATGGTCACCCGGCCGCTGACCGCTGCAGAGCTGGAAGCCACCGGCTTTCGCACCAAGCAGGTCATCACCGACACAAGAACGCTTCGCTTCTACTATCGGCTGCTGCCGGACAATCGCGTTCAGATCGGCAGCCGCAGCGCCATCACCGGCGCGGACGCGACTCATCCAAAGCACCTTCAGCTCCTTATCGAGGGACTCAATCGGAAATTTCCAACGCTTCGCGGTATCGAAATCGATTACTCCTGGTGGGGTTGGGTCGATGTTAGCCACGACATGATGCCGCGCATTTTCCGCCCCGACCCGAAGCAGGCGCTCGTCTATGCGCTCGGCTATGGCGGGAACGGCGTTTCCTATTCGGCGCAGGCCGGCCGGCGCATGGCGCAGATGATCGCGGGGAAAACATTCAGCGGCTACGACCTGCCTATCTTCACCTCGCGACTGCCTGGGCATCCATTCGCGCCGTTTCGTCGCCTCGGACAGCGGATGCTTTATGGCTGGTATCACCTGCGAGACGAGGCCGCCTGACGCAGGACGCCATGCGGCAGGGCTGATGTTTCCGCTCAGAGCGCCTCGGCAAGTTTGGCTTGACGTCGACGCGCCGGATTTGTTCCAACATCGCGCTCGATATGAGCGGCCAGATGATCTGCGGCCGGAAACGCTCCGGTCTTGCGCCTCCAAAGCACGAGTTCGACAGGCGGCAGCGGCGGCATCCCGTCCTGTTCGGTCAGGCGACGCAATCCTGCAACCTTGACCGACTCTGCGAGCACAATGACGGCCGCATCTGCGAGCGCCATCGCCTCCATCCCGGCGATGCTTTCCGAAACGGAGGCAATGCGCCATGCCCGACTCGCATTGTTGAGCGCTTGCAAGGCGTAGTCCCGGTAGAGATTGCCCTCGGGAAGCAGAGCCAGCGGCAACGGCTTTTCCTGAAACGCCCGTCCCGATTTCGCGCCAAGCCAGACCAGCGGCTCATGACGCAGAAGTGTGATGCTTGAGACATTAGGATGAACGGTAGGCATCCGCGTTGCAAGGGCAACGTCGAGTCGCCCGGCCGAAATTTCCTCGGAGAGTTGTGCGCTGAGTGCGCAGCGGACCGTGACCTCGATCCCGGGATACGCGGCCCTGAAGCTTGCAAGCGTCTCGGGCAAAAGGAATGCGGCATAGAGATCTGGACAGCCGAGCGTCACGCGGCCGGCGATCTCTTCACTCGAAAGACGCGAATATGCATCATCGTGCATCTTCAGCATCTGGCGCGCGTAGGGCAACAGCATCTCTCCATGCCGCGTGAGACGCGGGTGGCGAAGGTCTCGTTCGAACAGCGGACGTCCGACTGCGTCGTTCAAGCGGCCAAGCTGAAGACTGATCGCGGGCTGAGTTCGATTGAGCCGTCGCGCGACGCGAGTCACGCTCTGTTCCTCCACGAGCATGACGAACGTGCGAAGGAGGTTGATCTCGAGCGGGCGACCCATGGCCAGATCATAAATAGAACTTTGCTTTTCGCGAAGCACAATAAATTTGCTTGCAGGAAGGGCGCAATCTAACGTCCGCAAAGGATCAAATTTGTGCGTGCACACTATAAAAGCGGATGTGTTCAAGTTTTAATCAGGGGCGGTGGGGTGGTGTTTGGGGCTGTCATGACACGCGCGAGCGAGGCGTGATGTCGGATGTTCCGGGGAGTCGTGGCTGGTGAGCGCCTTCCTGAGAGTTGAGCATCTCAGCAAGCACTTCGGCGGTGTCGCGGCTTTGCACGATTGCTCGCTTTCGTTTGCGAAGGGGCGTGTCACTGGCCTCATTGGTCCCAATGGAGCCGGCAAGACCACCCTGCTGAACACGATCACTGGCCTGGTGAATCCGGATCGGGGTTCGGTCGCGTTCGATGGCCATGACGTGACCGGCTTGCCGATGCATCGGATCGCTTCGCTCGGTCTAGGCCGTGTGGACAGTTACCTTATCCAGAGCAGAGTGGCGGCAATGGCGACGACGGCGAAGTAGTTTCGCGCG
>NZ_JBEGDB010000463.1:0-3502 GCF_043638955.1 Bradyrhizobium sp. 31Argb
GCGTGCTCGTCAGTCACACGCATCGCGTCCACCGCATCTCACCGCAACGTTCGTGACGATCGCGATCCGCCCCTCATTTGGGTGAGACGCGCGGATTAATAGTGCTGATTTGCCCGACGGGTTAAGCGGTTTATTTTTCGCGTGAGGGGTGGACAGACTTTGGGCTGATTTGCCCGTCGGGTTATTTTGTCGCACCCAAACCATCCACATCGTCATTGCGAGCCACCGGGTCGGCGCGGTAGCGCCGCCCGATGGCTCGCAATGACGGGGGCTGTCATTCCGGGGCGTCGCGAAGCGGCGAGCCCGGAATCCATTTCTCCGCCAGCGCAAGTGGTTGAATGGATTCCGGGCTCGCCGCTTCGCGCGCCCCGGAATGACGGAGAGTGGGGAGTCCGTGGCTATCCCTTGAGACGCCGCTCCGCGGCTCCTCGGGATGAGGACGCGAGGCAGCGGGCTAACCTGCCGCTTCATCCGAGAGTGAGCTCGCTTCCAGCCATTCTTCCTCGGCGCGCTGCAGTGCGGTTTCTGCGCCGGCGCGCGCTTGGGCGAGTTGTGCGGCCTGCTTCGGATCGCGCGTGAACAGGTCCGGCAGCGCGAGTGCGGCGTCGATCTTGGCAATGATGCCGGTGATGCGTTCGATCTCGGCCTCGGCCTGCACGATCCGCTGCTTCGGCGGGATGCGCTTCTCGCTTTTCGGACGCTCGGGCTTGGTGCTCTCCTTGTTGCGTTCGCGCGAAGCCGGGCGTATCTCATTCGCGGACAATATCGTCCTGCGATAGTCGTCGAGATCGCCGTCATAGCTCGTCACGGTGTGGTTGGCGACGACCCAGAGCCGGTCGGCGCAGGCCTCGATCAGGTAGCGGTCGTGCGAGACCATCAGCACGGCGCCGGGAAAATCATTGATCGCTTCGGCGAGCGCGGCGCGGCTGTCGATGTCGAGATGGTTGGTCGGCTCGTCCAGGATGATCATGTTGGGCGCGGCGAAGGTCGCAAGGCCGAGCAGCAGCCGTGCCTTCTCGCCGCCCGACAGGCTCTTCACCAGCGTATCCCCCGCTTTGCCGGAAAAGCCGATGGCGCCGACGCGGGCGCGCACCTTGCTCTCCGGCGCATCCGGCATCAGCTTGCGGATGTGGTTGTAGGGCGAGCCGTCGAGATTGAGCTCGTCGACCTGATGCTGCGCGAAATAGCCGACCGAGAGCTTTTCCGCGCGCGTGATCTTGCCGGAGAACGGCGCGAGCCGGCCCGCGAGCAGCTTCACCAGGGTCGACTTGCCGTTGCCGTTGGCACCTAACAGCGCAATGCGGTCGTCGGTATCGATGCGCAGCGTCACGCGGTTCAGCACCGGCTTGTCCGCATCATAGCCGACAGCGACGTCATCGACGGCGATGATCGGCGGCGACAGCGTCCTCTCGGGCGCCGGGAACGAAATCTCGTGCACGTCCTGCGTCACCAGCGCGGTGACCGGCTTCATCCGCTCCAGCATCTTCATGCGCGATTGCGCCTGGCGCGCCTTCGAAGCCTTGGCCTTGAAGCGGTCGACGAAGGCCTGCAGCCGCTTGCGTTCCTCGGCCTGGCGCTTGGCGTGCTTTGCATCGAGCATTTCGCGCGTGGCGCGCTGTTCCTCGAACGAGGAATAGGTCCCCTTGTAGAGCGTCAGCCTGCGGTGATCGAGATGGAGGATCTGGTCCACGGAGGTGTCGAGGAGGTCGCGGTCATGGCTGATCACGATCACGGTACGCGGATAGTGGGCAAGATGATCCTCCAGCCACAGCGTGCCTTCGAGGTCGAGATAGTTGGTCGGCTCGTCCAGCAGCAACAGATCGGGCGCCGCAAACAGCGTAGCGGCAAGCGCAACCCGCATGCGCCAGCCGCCGGAAAACTCGGCGCATGGCCGCGCCTGGTCGGCGGCCGAAAATCCGAGGCCGCTGAGGATTGCGGCCGCACGGGCAGGGGCGGAATGGGCGTCGATGTCGACGAGCCGGGTCTGGATTTCCGCGATCCGGTGCGGATCGTGCGCGGTCTCGGCCTCGCGCAGCAGCGCGTCGCGCTCGAGATCTGCCTTCAGTACGACCTCGATCAGGCTTTCCGGACCATTGGGCGCTTCCTGCGCGAGACTGCCGATCCGCCAGCGTGGCGGGATGGTGATGCTGCCGGCCTCAAGCGGAAGATCGCCGCGGATGGCATGAAACAGCGTCGACTTGCCGACGCCATTCCGGCCGACAAAGCCGACACGGGCGCCTGGGATGATCTGTACCGAGCTGTTCTCGATCAGAAGCCGCCCGGCGATGCGGACGGAGATATCGGAGATGGAAAGCATGCGGCGTTGTCACCGGAGCCGCCGCCAAACGCAACCCATCAGTCCGGTAAATTATGCTCTAGCTTTTCAGCTCCGCAGAGCTGTCCCGGCCAGCCCCGAGGCTGGCCTCCTTCAATGCAGACTGTCTTCCTCGCGCCGGCGCAGCTCGTCCAAGAGATGCTGCAAATGAGAGGTCAGTGACGTCTCCGGGCGCAAGCTTTGCTGCAGCCGTTCGCCCACCGCGTCGCAAATGGACCGGCAGGTCTTGTGATCGAGCTGCTCAAAGTCAACGTGGATTCGGCTAATCATGATCGGTCTTTCAGCGAGTTCCAGCTCGCCTTGCTTGAATGAAAGTTCGCAAGGTCAAGTCCGCAGCGCCGGATTTGTTTCCGATTGTCGCGCCTCCATATCCTCGCTCGCAGGTAGCAGGCCGACGGGTTCCATGCGCAAAAAAAGCCCCGGCGTTTGCGGCCGGGGCGCTCAAGTCTTGGGGAGCTCAGGTTTGGGGAGCTCAGGTTTGGGGAGCTCAGGTCAGGTCAATAGCAGCGGTTGATCAGGCGCCAGCGGGGGCCCCAGGGGGTCGGCACCAGGCGCCGCACGTAGCAGCCGCCATAGCCGGGGCCGCCGTAGTAGGCGGGGCCGCCGACAACGACGCGCGGACCCCAGCCCCAGCCACGATGCCAGCCACCGTGCCAACCGTCCCATGCCGAGGCGGAGGTCGGCGCCAGCGCAGCCGCGCCGAGCGAGGCCGCGGCAAGAGCGACAAGCGAGAATTTACGTAGCATGGTCGTCTCCTCGAGTTTCGGCGCCCGTCCGTTAGACGCGCCGGCGGTGACAATGTCTCTCGTGACGCCCTCGCATTTAGCTTTGTGGATGAGCTTCGAAGGCGTCCGATCGGTGAACAGCCTAGGCCGCGCGGTCTGAACGGGAGCGCGACGCCAGCTACAGAATGGGTTCACGTTCGTGAAATTGTCGTAATCCGGCCTGGTTAACCCTGAGCCACCCGAAGGCGATGCCGATCCCTGGTCGCCAAATCGTGCCGAAACCAGATCATGATCCGATTAGACGGATCGGATCATGATCTCATCTCTTTGTTTGAGCGTGATCTTTTCGGAAAACCGATTTCCACTTTCCGGATCATGCTCTAGGGTCTGTTGGGATTCAGGATTCTCATTCGTGCTTGGCTGTGATTCAAGCTTTGGATGG
>NZ_JBEGDB010000464.1:0-3478 GCF_043638955.1 Bradyrhizobium sp. 31Argb
CAAAGCTCGCGCCAAACTCGGCCGCGCCTATCCAGCCACCCCCAAAGAGTCAAAATCACTGTGATAGACCACTAGGTTGCCAAGCAGCTTTTCGACATAGAAGTGATTGCGATACATCGCGGTCAATGCCAGCGTCTTCTCCGCCCCGCCTGGTACGACCTTGAAGCTCATGAAGCTAAGGCACTGTCCGCCATATGGGGAATTATCGACATCCCGGACGGGATCGAACAGCGAAAGCTCGAACTTGTTCAGAGCTCGCACGTCCTCACTCTTCAGGCGCGCAACGATGTCCCAAAGCTGATTGGGCGCGTCACCCTCGGCCACCGGATATTGAATCATGCGCTCGAAATAATACCCGGACCAACGCTCGCTTCGGCGAACTTTCTTCAGAACATTGTCGCGGAAAATATCGAAGAAGGCGGGAGCGCCATAGCGGTGATAGAGGCCGGCCGGAAAAATGGTGTTCGCCACCGTCTCCACGGACTTCTCGTAGGCAGAAAGAAACTCGTCGACGATTGCGATCCGGGAGTCTCCCAGAGTCGCATTGGCGATCGGATCCACGACGTCAATGATCACGTTGTAGGCCGAGTGGCCCGGTCGGGCATCGACGGCGCGCACGGCTTCGCGCCAGGCGCTCGCGCAGTCAGGCTGCGATGGGATCGGCAGGTACATCGACCTCCTCCAACAAGGTTGCGGCCGCATAGATGCGTGGGCCAAGGAACCGCTCGGTAAGCCAGCCGTAGCCCGCATCGCCCCAGCTCGGCCCCCAACTATTGCGCACCAACACGGCACGCTGGCCGTCGACCTTCCCATAGCCGACCGCCACCACCGCGTGGCGG
This sequence comes from Bradyrhizobium sp. 31Argb, assembly GCF_043638955.1. Lineage (NCBI taxonomy): Bacteria > Pseudomonadati > Pseudomonadota > Alphaproteobacteria > Hyphomicrobiales > Nitrobacteraceae > Bradyrhizobium > Bradyrhizobium sp. 31Argb. The sequence goes on from NZ_JBEGDB010000464.1 coordinate 840, forward strand.
CGGTCAGGCTCGGGTTGCTCGCCGGGCGATGGATCGACGACACCTTGAGGGTTACGCTGATAGAAGGCGCGCGACAGCATCGTCAGGACGATCACCGGGCGCCCTTGGTCCAATTCCTGAATGACGTGATCGATCGAGTGGGTAGCGACCGCGCCATTGCGGCCGAACAGCTTGCCGATCTCGCGCGGCGGCGCCCATGACGCCGCAACTGCGGGCGTTGCGGATAGATAGGGCCAGCTGCTTTCTTCGGGTTGCCCATCCTTGCGAAGCGCCTCTAGCATCGAAGACAGGAGCGCGCCCGTGTCCGGCGCCCGGCCGGCGCGCCGCTGCGCCTGATAGAAGGCATATTCGCAGGACAACGGCGCCCAGCCCTCACGCAGAGCGGCATGTGCATCGCTCGCCGCGAAGGCAAGGCAGGTAGGGCGCGCGCCTTGATTGCGGGCGGTGCCGAAAGAAGCCCGCAGATCGACAGAGATCGTGATGTCGCTCATGCCGCCTCAAGCAGGCTCCGCCGCTCAGCGCGCGAAAGCCCCTCTTGCTCGGGGCCGGTCAGATCGACTTCCACCGCAAGGGTCGAGAGCGGGGGATCAGGATCCCAAGGGCGGCGTTCGTCGATGGCGAGGCGTCCTCGATAGGTGTTCGGTGGCGTAGCTGTCACGCGCCTAATGACAGGGCCGCCAACGCCATCGGCGTCAATCGCTTGCAGATCATCGCGAACGACGGCGAAGCCGCTCTCCTTGAGCTGATCGATGTCCCAGAGATAACCTCCACCGCTGTGTTCCTCGAGCTTGAGGACGAACAGGTCATTGCGGCTTCCATCGATTCGCGCCCCCGCGTCGCGCTCGGTGAGCAGCCAGACATCCCCCCGGTAGTCTTGCGGCTGATAGGCCTCCAGCAAGGCGACCTTCATCTCACGCGGCTGAGTCCGGAGAAGCTCCCGAGCCAGCGCTTGCTGGATGAAGCCGTGGCGGGCAAGTGTCCAGCAGACCGCCTCGTAACTTGCCCCCATTCGCAACGAGAGCTGATAGACAACATTCGGCCGACGGAAATCGAGAACGGTCCAACCCTGGCGAGCGGCATGCCAAGCGACCAGCCAGCGGGGCATCATGAACTCGACCGCGAATGCGTTGGCCTCGACCTCCTGGAAGTCGCCGCTCGGCTGCGCCTGCAGTGGCATTCGCCGCAGGATGTTGTCGTCGTCCAGGCTTGGTTGGTGTTGTAGGCGAAAGTGGCCCAGTTCGTGGGCAGCGGTGAAGCGTTGGATGCTCATCGGGCGCTGGGTCGTGACGAGGACGCCCGGTACAGGGTCGCTCAGATAAGCGCCGAGGAGCCCTTGAAGGGGCCGTACGAGTAATGGCAAGTCCAACGCGTGGATTGTCGCGAAGATGTCGACGTTACCGCCGGCCGCCTCAATCTGCTGACGCAGGCCGCGTTGCTGATGCAGCCGCGCCGCGGCCATCGTGCCAGCGCGGACAGCGCTCGGATAATCTGCGGCCACCATCGATCAGCCTCGTGGGGCGCGCGACCGTGCGCGCAGGTATTCGGCGAACCGTCCAAGTTCGGTGCGATCCTGCTCCGACAGGTCGGCCGCCTGCCGGGCCAGATGCGCCACATCGATTGGCAGGCTCGCGGCAGCGTCCTCTCCGGTAAAGTATCCCACCGGCTGGCGGTGCAGTTTGGCCAGGCGCGCCAGTTCGATCGCCTCGACGCGACGTTGACCATTCTCAATGTCAGTGAGGGCTGTTCGCGGGATTTTCAGGTAGGCCGCAACTTCCTCCTGCTTGAGACCGAGATACTTACGAGCTTCGCGTAGCCGATCGCCCAGGCGCTGGCGCGCTTCGTCATCACTATCCTGATGAACTGCAAGACCGGTCATGGCTTCGCTCCTTTCTTCTTCGTCCACTCTTTCTCCAAACGGGGTAGTAGCTGCCCGAGTGCGCTGTCGACCGAAGTGTATCCACCTGCCCGGACGACGCTTTCAGGCAGCTCGAACCCGACAATCGGCTCAACTGCGCATAGGATTGAAACGACCACCAACGAGTCCACGTGAACGGATGCTTTGGCGATATCTGCCGGAGCCGCAGGCAAGGTCATGCCCCTAATCGATGCCTCAATTTTCACGGCCTCGACCAATTCGTCGCGCAGTTTTGCCTCGACGGCGGCCAAGGGGAACGGCACAATCTTGACGGGCGGCGGGGCGAGTGTGGTGGCTACCATCGCTGTGTCTTTCTAGGACCAACAGCGAGTATAATGTCTGATTTCCCGACATGCAACAGCTATAATCCCTCTCGGTCGAGGGCGCATCAGCGCCCGAGGCGGTGCAGTCGGAAGAGCTTTTCGAAGAAATCGGTGTTCCTCGGTTCAGCGCCCTCGCCGACCAGCTCATTCGCTCCGAATCGGTAGACCTCATAGCCGGCGAGCCGCAACTTGCGGTCAGCCGATACCATGTCAGCATAGGCCTCCAACGACGGATGACCATTCTCGGAGAAATGATGCTTTCCATCCACCTCGAGCACGATCCGTTGGCTCTCGGAGAAGGGCCGATGCGCTTTCTTTGGCAGCCGACCTAGGCCGTGTGGACAGTTACCTTATCCAGAGCAGAGTGGCGGCAATGGCGACGACGGCGAAGTAGTTTCGCG
>NZ_JBEGDB010000465.1:0-3475 GCF_043638955.1 Bradyrhizobium sp. 31Argb
CGCCGTCCGCGATACGCGCGCTCGTCAGTCGCACGCATCGCGTCCACCGCATCTCACCGCAACGTTCGTGACGATCGTGTGACGCGCAGGTTCTAGTGACACCCCCGGGAATATCCGGGATCAGCCGGGCAAATCTGGGAAGTGCTTGGAACGGCGGGGCTTTTCTGCACTTCGGCGGGCGCCAGCGTCGGCGGCTCCGCGCAAGATCAAATGTCCCCCCTTGGCGGCGTCGCGGGGCGACATTGTCGAAATCTCCGGGAAATCCGTTGGCGGCGCCCCGGGGAATCGGAACGGAACGGCCTGGGCGGTGACATCGATTCCGATTCCCCTGATTTTGCGAGAAGTGCCCGTTTCATCGGGCTTTCTTGCGCACGGCGCCCGCGCGGACCTTCCGGGAATCGGAACTGGAATCGGAATCGGCGACGGTCGATCTTGCCGCCTTCCGCGGCGGCCCGCTGATGATCAGTTCGCGGGCCGGTCGGGCATTGGACGAACCGGCAACCGTATAGGTCAGCCGGACCGGCCGAAGGCGGAAGCCGGCGAAGGTGCGACGGATCTCCGGGACGTCGTTTATCGACAGGATGAAGCGGCCTTTTATGCGTGTTAAAACCTCCGCCATCCGCGCATAATCCGACCGCTGAAACACGCCGGCGCCATAGTCGGCCTCGCCACCGAAGTACGGCGGATCGAGATAGAACAGCGTGCCCTCGCGGTCGTAGCGCGCGATGAAATCGGCCCATGGCAGGCGCTCGATCACGACGCCGGCAAGCCGATCGTGCAGTTCGTCCAGCATCGGCATCAGCTTGGCGACGTTGAAGCGACCGCCCGCCGGATCGACGCCGAAGTTGCGCCCCGCAACCTTGCCGCCGAAGGCGGTGCGTTGCAGATAGAGGAAGCGCGCGGCGCGCTCCAGGTCGGTGAGCGTCGCCGGATTCGACGCCTTCAGCCGTTCGAATTCCTGCCGTCCCGTGAGCTGCCATCTCAGCATATCCATGAACGGCACGTAATGGCGCTGCAGGATGCGAAAGAACGTCGCCACGTCGCCAGAGACATCGTTGATGATCTCGCCTCTGGGCGCGCGCCGCCGGCGCAGGAAGACGCCTCCCATGCCGACGAACGGCTCTGCATAGGTCTCGTGCGGGATGCGGTCGATGCACTCAATGATCGTCTTTGCAAGCTGCTTTTTTCCACCGATATAACCTGCCGCTGGGCGCACTGGCGCCACCGGCCTGTAGAGAACTCCCTTAGCCATCTACTCAAGACACTCCGGCCTGCCTATCGTCGCAGCGCTGTGCATTCCCTTGCGTAGCCAGCGGCGGGTCGGCGAGAACCTTACCTTCGTCGAGCGGGTCTCTCTGCCAAGATCAGGCCCGCGGTTAGCAGCGTCAGCGCGCTGCTGCCCCCGCCACTGTCGGCGGAAGCGATCTCATCAACTCAGTACGCGTCCTCCGCTACCGGTTGCTCGCCTGGGCGATATGCGAAGCCGGGGTCGATGCCTTCGGGCACCTCTATCGTGCGGCCGTAGACGATGTACGGCACCACCTTGATCGGCGGTGCGGTGCCGAGCTTGTAACCGTAGCGCTTCAGGTCATCGTCGGAGAGCGATTCAACCCAGCAATGGCAGAACCAGCCGTTCGGCGGGAAATGCGTCTGCCACCACGGATCGTCGGCGAGCAAGACCAGGCCGTCCCAGGCCTCGTGCTCCGGCCGCGGGTTCTGCTGGCCGGGCAGATGCTTGTACATCAGGTATGGGCGGCGCGACTTGACGCGCTGGATCTGCTCCCAGCGGCCGGCGCTGTAGGCCATGCTGATGTTGGTGTCGAAGATGACGGCGCTGCGCCAGTTGCGCGAGCCGTTGTAGCTCCAGCCGTGATCCTCGACGATGCGATCGAAGTCCTTCCGGAAGTCCTCAAGCGTGGTGCCTTCGGAGATCGCCTTGTCGACCGCGTCGTGGAAGTCCGCGACCAGGTCGTTCGTCGTCGCGCCGGCGACCGTGAAGGCGACCGAGTGCTGCTGCTGCCACAGATCGAGCCAGCTCCACGACGGCACATCCAGCTTGCGCCGCAGGAAGTCGATCGCCTCGACCGGTTTGACGCTGAATGCAGACACGTCGACTGCCTGCAGCGCCGTACGTGACACGCCGCAGCATCCGCAGGTGCGGAAGTTTAGGTCGCGCGGCAGTCGCAACGTCGGCTTATGCATCGGCGTTAGCGATATCGGCGCGGCCGGCGAGCTTGGCCATCACCAGCGCGAGCTGGATGGCGCGCGTGAGATTGTCACGGTCCAGCTTCAGTCGATCGAGATGGGCGCGCACGTCCTCGATCGACGTCGCGCTCTGCAGCGCGGTGCGGATCTCGGCGATGATCTCATCCATCGCCGGCTGCGCGAGCTGCTCGGCCGCGGCGGCGAGCTGGGCGATCTGGTCGGCTGTGCGCCGGCCCGATCGACGCGCCTGCAGCGCGCGACCAATTTGCGGATTTTGCAAATTGTCGGTCGGATCGACGTTGTCGCCGCCTGCCGGATCGCCGAACGGCGACGGCGCGCGTGCCGGTGCAACCAGCAATTCCTCGTTCGGCTTCGGCTCCGGCAGGCCGAGCTTCTCGCGCATCACGGCGGCGCCCACCTTCATGCCCATGGGTACGAGCTTGACGACGCCATCGATCGTCTGCGCGATGTCCTCTTGCTCCTCGCGGCCGATCCTGACCCGTGGATAGGCCTTCTGTGGCCCGTATTCGAGCTGGATCCACGGCCTGATCAGGTCGCGGTTGAGGATCGCCGACTGCGCCTTGGCATCGGCGCGCTCGATGTCTTCCTGCACCTGCCGATGCTCTTGACCGACCGCATGGCCGCCCGCGATCGCGTCCGTGGTCGCGGTCTGTCCGAGCACGGCCTTGCTCATCTCATGATTGAGCCAGTCTGCGCGCTTCAGATAGAGGTCGCTGCCGGTGCCGACGTTCATTGACTCCACGAACTCGATCAACATCGACTCCGGGATGATGGCAGCGCAGTCGCCGGCGATATTTGCCACCGCGCGGAACAGGGTCTCCTTGTCGGCGTCGGAAGAGCCTGCCGGATATTTACCGACGCGCACCGGCTGGCCGAAGGTCTGAGTGAAAATGGCCCAATCACGTTGGGTGAACGCCTTGAACATCCACCACCACACGCCAAGCCGTGCGATACCTGAACGGACCGGAAGGCCCGATTTCGCGCGGATAACCGTTGTGATGAACTTGAAGGCAGGAAACGGCGATTCCCCTGATGCATTGAGCAGCGTAGCGGTGCCGTGCGAGTCGTAGCTACCGATGATCAGCGGAGTCTCGCCGTCATTGCGATCGAAGCAGAACCAACGCTGCTCGCGCCGCACGAGCCGCGCGGGCTGCCATTGCCCTTCGCTCGTGTCTGTTCGCCGTCGAGACCTTTGAGACAAATTGAAGGATTTTGCGGAGGGAGGATTTCTGGTTCATCGTAGCCACCA
>NZ_JBEGDB010000466.1:0-3461 GCF_043638955.1 Bradyrhizobium sp. 31Argb
TTCGCTAATCCTTCGCCGTCATCAGGCTGGATAGAGGACTTCCACCTCCAAGCTGTCGTTCATACTCGGCACACCGCGATGGATTGCTTCGCTGCGCTCGCAATGACGGGGAGGGAGCGACCCGCAATCCTATTCCTTGATTGCCGTTTTTCGTGATATCACCGGCCGTTGGCGTGTGATCCGGCCAAAAGTGCGCTTGGCCGAGATCGCGCATCAGTTGCGGGGACAATCGGGTATGACATCGCAATCGGTCGGGGGCCTGTTGGGCGCCATCGTCGCGGTCATCGTGTTGGGGGCGGCGGTCGTGTATGGGCCGATCGGGCAGATGGGCAAGCCCGCCAAACCGCCCGCGGCGCAGCCGCCGGCGGCCACAGCGCAACCGGCACCCGCCGAGCCGGCCCCGAGGGGGCCGGTGATTCGGGAGGTGCCGAACTAGCGTGAGCGCCCCGCACAGCCCCTTGCGGAAGCGTACAGCGGTTCCTATCTAGTTGTTAACGGCGCCGTCGCAGTCTGAAGGGCTCTGGCGTCGGGACGACCACGTAATAGCAAGGCAGCGCCGGATGTACGCGCGCCTGTTGTTCGTGGTCGTTGGCATTTTTGGGCGTCTCCAGGCCCTTTTTCCCGCATTCTGGCCGGCGTTTAGGGCTTCCCGCGGCTCGGCGGCGCGGATATACGCTTGGCCGCCATGAATGACGCCATCAAACCGGGCCCCGAAATCCCGTCGCAGGCCGTTGGTTTGCCGCTTCTTTCGGTTGTCGTCCCCACCTTCAACGAGCGTGACAACGTCACCGTCCTGTACCGGCGGCTGGAGACGACGCTCGCCGGTATCCCCTGGGAGGTCGTCTTCGTCGACGACAACTCCCCTGATGGAACCTGGGAGGTGGTGCGCAGCCTGGCGCGGCAGGATTCGCGCGTGCGCTGCGTCCGCCGGGTCGGGCGGCGCGGGCTCTCCGGCGCCTGCATCGAGGGCATCCTGGCCTCCAGCGCCCCCTATGCCGTGGTGATGGACGCCGACCTGCAGCATGACGAGACGCAACTGCCGAAGATGGTCGATCTGCTGCGGAGCGGGAAGGCCGATCTCGTGGTCGGCAGCCGCTATATCGAGGGCTACCGGGCCGAGGGGTTCGACAAGCAGCGCGCTGGCGCCAGCGCCTTCGCCACCGAGATCGCGCGCCGTTTGCTGCGGGTCGACATCGCCGATCCCATGAGCGGCTTCTTCGCGATCCGCCGCGACCGCTTCGAGGAGCTGGCCCCAGACCTCTCGACGCAAGGCTTCAAGATCCTGCTCGACGTCGTCGCCACCGCGCAGGGCAAGCTGCGCGCGGTGGAGATTCCCTATACGTTCGGTTCGCGGCAGCACGGCGAGAGCAAGCTCGATTCCATGGTCGCGCTGGATTTCCTCGGCCTCGTGCTTGCGAAGCTGACCCACGACGTCATCTCGCTCCGCTTCGTGCTGTTCGGCCTGGTCGGCTCGCTCGGCCTGCTCGTGCATCTGGCCGCGTTATACGTCGCGCTGGAAGTATTCGGCGCGCCGTTTCCGGAGGCGCAGGCGACCGGCGCGATCGTCGCGATGACCAGCAACTTCGTCCTGAACAATTTCCTGACCTATCGCGACCAGCGGCTGAAGGGCTTTGCGATCCTGCGCGGCCTGTTGCTGTTCTATCTCGTCTGCAGCGTCGGCCTGCTCGCCAATGTCGGCGTCGCCTTCTCGGTCTACGACCAGGAGCCGATCTGGTGGCTTGCGGGCGCGGCCGGCGCGCTGATGGGCGTGGTCTGGAATTACGCGATGTCCGGACTGTTCGTCTGGCGCAAGCGATGATCGGGACATGAATCCGAACGAGGCGAGTCTCGTCCGTACGACCGTCGTGACCGTCGTCGGGCTCGTCCTGCTGCGGCTTCTCGCCGCCGCCGTTACGCCAATCACCTTCGACGAAGCCTATTACTGGATGTGGTCGAAGCATCTGGCCGGCGGCTATTACGATCATCCGCCGATGGTTGCGCTGGTGATCCGCGCCGGCACGCTGATTGCCGGAGATACCGAGCTCGGCGTGCGGCTGGTCTCGATCCTGCTGGCGCTGCCGATGAGCTGGGCCGTCTATCGCTCATCCGAGATCCTGTTCGGCGGCACGCGTGTGGCGGCGAGCGCGGCGATCCTGCTCAACGCCACCTTGCTGGCCGCGGTTGGCACCATGATCGTGACCCCGGATGCGCCGCTTCTGGTCTCGGCAAGCCTGCTGCTATTCGCGCTCGCCAAGGTGCTTCAGACCGGGCAGGGCGCATGGTGGCTTGCGGTCGGCGCCGCCGCCGGCGCTGCGCTCCTGTCAAAATACACCGCGCTGTTTTTCGGTCCTGCGATCCTGATCTGGCTCGCCGTGGTGCCAAAGCTGCGGCGCTGGTTCCTGTCGCCCTGGCTCTATCTCGGCGGCGTGGTTGCGCTGTTGATGTTCGCGCCCGTCATCCTCTGGAACGCCGACCACCACTGGGTCTCCTTCATCAAGCAGATGGGGCGGGCGCGCATCGAGGATTTCAGGCTGGCCTTCATCGGTGAACTGATCCCGACCCAGATCGCGTTTGCGACGCCGCTGGTCTTCATCCTCGGCGCGATGGGGTTGCATGCGCTGGCGTTCCGCCGCACTGGCGCCTTCGCCTCGCGCCTGCTCGTCAATCTGATGTTCTGGATCATCGTGGTCTATTTCATCTGGCACTCGCTGCATGCGCGTGTCGAGGCCAACTGGTTCGCACCGGTCTATCCGGCCTTCACGGTCGCGGCTGCCGTGGCCGCGACGATGGTGCCGTGGGAGGGACGCTGGCAGCGGCTTGCCGATGTCTGCCGCCGCTGGGCGGTGCCGACCGGGATCGTGATGTTCGTGCTGCTGATCGTGCAGGCCAATACTGGCGTGCTCTCGCTCTATCGCCGCGATGCCACCGTGCGCAGCGTCGGCGTCGGCTGGCACGAAACCGCGGCGGAGATCGAAGCGGCGCGCGCGCGTATTGGTGCGACCTGCGTGCTGGCGCCGGATTACGGCACCACGGGCTGGCTTACCTTCTATCTGCCGAAGGGCACCTGCGTCGCGCAGCAGACCCAGCGCTATCGCTGGGGCAACGTGTCAGAGCCGAGCGCGGCCGAGCTTGCCGGAAAGCTGCTCTATGTCCATGAAGCTGGGCCAGGGGATCCGCCGTTCCTGAAGGAGATGTTCTCCCAAGTGGAGAGGATCGCCGAGGTGCAGCGCAAACGCGGCCCGCTCGTGATCGAGACCTACGCGCTCTATCTCCTGGAAGGACCGAAGGGCGACGTCTTCGACCGCTCGCCGCCGCCGGAACTGCAGTAGCGCGCTCTTGCCGCAAACGATGGCCTCATACCCCGCGCATGCGGGGTATCCAGTACGGTGTGCCGAGTATGAACGACAGCTTGGAGGTGGAAGTCCTCTATCCAGCCTGATGACGGCGAAGGATTAGCGAAG
>NZ_JBEGDB010000467.1:0-3449 GCF_043638955.1 Bradyrhizobium sp. 31Argb
CGCGAAACTACTTCGCCGTCGTCGCCATTGCCGCCACTCTGCTCTGGATAAGGTAACTGTCCACACGGCCTAGCGCGACTTGCTCGCGCGACGCTTTTTGCGCGGAACGGGCTTGGCATAGTAAGGATTGACCACACACTGAGCCGCCCGGCCTGAGGCCGATGCCTGGCACTGGGGTATCGAGGTGTAGCGACATTCGAAGTAGTAATCCACCATGCCCTGGTAGACCTGCAGGCAGACCGGATAGTTCGGATCGTAGGTCTGAGCTTGGGTAGGCGTTGCCCTGCTGAGCATCACGACCGTCAGGATAGCCAAAGCCAGAATGCGCATCATGATATCCTCATTCCTGATCGGTTATGGTCTGGGTCCAGACCGCCTTGTGCTGGCTGACTTGCCGGCGCTGGTCGTATCGTCGTGGGTAGCCAAAGGATTCAAAAGGCGCCTGATTCGATTGGTGCGGGCGGTGGGACTCGAACCCACACGACGTTGCCATCGAGGGATTTTAAGTCCCTTGCGTCTACCAATTCCGCCACGTCCGCGTTCGTCGGGAGAGGGATATCTAGCGCGTTTGGTGGCGAAGTGGAAACAGGATAATTGTCGCCGAATACATGTTATTTCAACAGTTTAACGCGGAACGCGACAGCGCGCGAAGTCTTGCGGATCGCGCCGCGCGGTCTCCGCCGTCCCGCGCCAGCCTCAATCCCGACATTTCCCGCTGCTTTAGCCAATCTCAACACTTAACCGTTTACCAAGGCGCCATGTCCATCCGCACCTTCCGCCACCTGCCGCCGCGCGCGGCCGTGACCGCCGCGCTGCTTGCGCTTGGCGGCCTGCTTTGCGGTTGCGCCCAGATGGGCGAGACGCTCAGCCCGGCCTTCGTCGATCCCGCCAAATACGATCTTTACGATTGCAAGCAACTCGAGACCGAGCGCACGACGCTGGCGGCGCGCGCGGCGGAGTTGCAGGGGCTGATGTCGAAGGCGGAGACCGGCGTCGGCGGCGCCGTTGTGTCGGAGGTGGCCTACCGCAACGATTACGTCGCGGTGCGTGCCCAGCAGAAGCTCGCCGAGGAAAACTGGCGGCGCAACAAATGCCATGAGACGATCGTGGCGGCGCCGGCGCCGATCGTGCCACCGGCGCCGCCTGCGCCCGCCAGAGGAGCGCGTTCGTCAGCGCGGTGAGCCGCCTTCACGCCCGCCAATCATAGATCCAGTCCTGCCGCGCCAGCATTCGCTGCGGGCCCATCGCCCGGATGACGAGATCGCGCGTGAGCGCCATCGGTCCGGTGAGGTGATAGATGCGCCCCTGTCGCTGCGCGGTGCGCCGTACCCGATCGACGCGCCCGCGGCGCAGCCTGGTGTAGCGCTTCAGCGCAGCGGGAATGCCGGAGATATCCTCGCCGGTGCAGCCAGAGAGGCAATTGGCAAGCACGGCGGCATCCTCGATCGCCATGCCCGCGCCTTGCGCGGCAAAGGGCAGCATCCCATGCACGGCGTCGCCGAGCAGGGCGACCGCGCCCGCGCTCCATTCACTGACGTCCGGCATCGTGAACAGCGCCCAGCGCCGCCATTCCTCGACCGCGCCGATCAGCATCTGCGCGGTGGCGGGCCAATCCGCGGAGAACGCGTTCTTGATCTCGTTGGCATTGCCGGCCTCGCTCCAGCCCGGCCGGTTCCAGGTTCCCGGCACGATTGCGACCACATTGATCCGTCGTGCCGCGGCGATCGGATAGGCGACCAGATGCGCGTTCGGTCCCATCCAGAGTTGCACTCGCGGCGAGGTGTATTCGCGCGGCAGCGCCTTCGCATCGAGCGTGGCGCGCCAGGCGATCAGGCCGGAAAACCGTGGATGCAGTTCCGGGAACAGGCGGCTGCGCACGGACGACCAGATGCCGTCGGCGCCGATCAGCGCCGCCGCCAGCTCATGCTGCCGCGCGTCGCCGCAGCGCGCGGCCACCGTCAGTCCCCTGGCATGGTCGGCGACATCCTCGAACTGCCAGCCCAGGCGGAGTTCGATGTCGGGATGGTCCTCAACCTCTGCCTGCAGCGCTCCCTGCAAATCGGCGCGATGTATCACCCAATAGGGTGAGCCGGCCCGCGTGCTCGCGGCCTCGCCGAGCGGCAGGCGGGCGATCTCACCGCCGGCGCGCGCGCTGACGATGCTGATCGCTTCCGGCGTCACCGCGCGCGGGGCAAGCCGCGGTTCGAGGCCGAGACCGACCAGGATGCTGCTGGCATTGGGCGAAAGCTGCAGCCCCGCCCCGACTTCCTCCAGCCGCGGCGCCTTTTCCAGGATGACGACACGAAAGCCTTTCGCCGCGAGCGCCAGCGAAGCCGTCAGTCCTCCGATCCCGGCACCCGCAACGACGACGGTGCGCGTGATCGCCACGGATCAATCAGCCACGAATAGTCAGGCGACTTTATCCTTCAGCACGCATTCGGGCGGACGCGCTTCGCCGGCGGCGAGGTCGGGCGCGAAACGATAGAGCGTCGAGCAGTAGGGGCAGATGATCTCGTTGTCATTGCCGAGATCGAGGAACACATGCGGATGGTCGAACGGCGGGTTCGCGCCCACGCACATGAATTCCTGCGAGCCGATCTCGATCACCGAGACTCCGGCATCGTTATGGAAGTGCGGGACGACGTGGTCGGACATATCTTCACCTTGGGATGGCAATAACGGACGGACGCAATCAACGCGATGCGGCACTGCGAAATGCCCGGCACCATACTGGCGGGTGGAGTTGATTCCTAGAGCCCCGACCATCCATTTGCTCATGCAAATTCGACACAATCTTGTCGTCGGAGAAAAGCCCTTCTTTCGTCGGGGCTGTTGTGTCTTAAAAACGGCACACTATTTCCAAGTTGAGCAAAACCCTGGGTTTTATCGAATGAAGCGAGCGCGGGTCAGGATAGGGATGGCTGGGATGCTGGTGAGCATCGCCGCCGGCGCCGCGCTGTGGCCGTATGCCAGCGACGCGTATGCCATGTTCGCCGCACAGGACGAGCCGGCGCAATTGGCCGACCTGCAGATCAGTTCTGCTTTACGGAATGACGAGCGCCTGATCGAGCAGAATATCGAACAGGCGCTGGCCGCTGATGACGCCGATCTCGCCAACAGCTTTCTCGAACTTGCGCGTGAGAAGAATGTCGCAATCAGCGATGGCCTGACCACGCGCGTGAACGATGCGGTTGCGGAAGCGAGTTCGACCTCGCATGTCGCCAAGCGCTTTGCCACTGGCCTCGTCACCGGCACCGCGGACGATCTTGCCAGCCTGTCCGGCACGGTCGCGGGTGATCTCTTCGTGTTCGGCGATGTCAGGGATGTCGTGCGCGAAGGCAAGCATCTGGCGATGGGCGAGGACACCGACCACCTTGTATCTGCACGGGCATGATTTGTGCGATGGAAGCGATTTAGCGTCTTGGCCGGTGGCCACCGGCCAAGACGCG
>NZ_JBEGDB010000468.1:0-3418 GCF_043638955.1 Bradyrhizobium sp. 31Argb
GAGCGGATGACGCAAAAGGGATTGACTGATCCAGGCCCGTTACAGAAGGGTGGGCAAAGCGCAGCGTGCCCACCATCGCGGGCAGAACGTGGATGGTGGGCACGGCGCAAGAGCGCCTTTGCCCACCCTACGCGTCTCCTCATCCCGAGGAGCCGCGAGGCGGCGTCTCGAGGGATGGGCCAGGGGCGCGATCGGGGCCTCATGGTTCGAGACGCGCTACGCGCTCCTCACCATGAGGATCTAAGTTCGACGCATTCGTCGCCGCCCATGCCACCACAGGCCGAGATTCCAGGTCACGCAGGTCAGGAGCGCGAGACTGAGGCCGATCGCCGAACCGAACTGCAGCGCGGCGACATGCAGCACCGCGATCGCAATTCCAAATCCCATCAGGCCCCAGGCGCCGTTGGCAATCACGGCCGCCGTCGGCGGGCCGCCGATGCGCGGATGCAGGATCAGCATCATCGAGGTGAAGACCACCGGAAACAGCGCGATGATGCCGCTGACCCGCGGGCCGACCCAGCCCGAGGACGTCACCACGACCGCCACCAACGTCGCGACCAGCGAGGCGCGCAGGGGTATGTCGTACCAGCGGCGGGTGATCAGCGGCATCTTCTTCACATGGCGATAGCGCTGCAACAGCGGCACGCAGATCGCAAAGGTGATGACGTTCATGATCAGCCCGGCGGCGAGCGTCCAGTGGAACTGGCGGAAGATGGACGCGAGTATAATCCATACCGCGACGGCTGCGGCCGTGCTGAGCAACGCACTGTGGCGCTGTGCCAGCACGACATAGGTCAATCCGAGATAGATCGTCGCCGCATTGATCGGCAGGCTCGCGAGCGCACCCTCGGCGATGAAGGCCGCATCATGGTCAAGCGCGAGGAAGACATAGGACGGTCCCGCCGAGATCGGCAAGGTTGCCACCAGCGCGCCGATCACCGGCCCTGAACGCTCGGCGATGACGGAGGCGGTCACGACAAAGGCGGCCGTGATCGCCATGCGCAAGACGAGCGTCAGCAGGAAGATGAATTCGGGAGGCATTGGCGCTCTCTGCACCCTCCCCTGAAAGGGTAGGGCTCAAGCGACATCACACCCGCTTCATCGAGACGGCGACCTGCGGGCCATGCCTGATGGTCTGATAAACCACGCAATAGCGTTCGGTCAGCTTGAGCAAGAGGTCGAGCTTGTCCTGCGGCGCGTCGGTGTCGACCTCGAAGCGCAGGCGGATCTCGGCGAAGCCAACCGGCGCTTCCTTGTCGACGCCGAGCGTGCCGCGGAAATCGAGATCGCCTTCAGCGAACACATTGCCGCTGCGAAGCGGCACTTCGATCGCGGTCGCCACCGATTTCAGCGTCACGCCGGCGCAGGCGACCAGCGCTTCGAGCAGCATGTCGCCGGAGCAGAGTTCCAGCCCGGAGCCGCCGGTTGCCGGATGAAGGCCGGCGACCGCGAGCGCACGGCCGGTTTCGACCTTGCAGGCGATGCCTTCGTTCTCGATCGAGCCCTTGGCTTTCAGCGTGATAACGGCGGTGGCGGGGTCGGTCTTGTAGCGTTCCTTGATCGGGGCTTGCAGCGCGCGGAGCTCGGTGGCGTCCATTGTTGTTCTCCCGGATTTTCTGTCTTTCCGTGTACTCCCTGGGGGCGTCGGTGTCACCACCACATCGCTTCGCCGGCGGTCGAGCTCGTCTCATTGTCCGGCACGTTGCGATCGAGCGAGCGGTCGAGCGCGGTGAGCACGCGACGCTTGAAATTGTCTGTAGGCGACGAGTTGCGGTCGCGCGGCCGCGCCAGGTTGATCGCGATCTCCTCGAACAGCCGGCCGGGCCGCGGCCGCATCACCAGCGCGCGGTCCGCCAGCACCACGGCCTCGTCGACGTCGTGCGTTACCAGGATCAGCGTCGGGCGGGTGTCGGCCCAGAGGTCGAGCAGATGATCCTGCAGGTCGCGACGGGTGAAGGCATCGAGCGCGGAGAACGGCTCGTCCAAGAGCAGCACCTCCGGCTGCGGCACCAACGCGCGCGCGATCGCCACCCGCTGCGCCTGCCCGCCGGAAAGCTCGCGCGGCCAGGCATTGGCCTTGTCGGCGAGTCCGACACGGGCCAGCGCGCGCGCCACCTTTTCACGCCGCGCATCGGCCGGCAGATCCGAGAGGCCGAAGCCGATATTGTCGGCGACGCTGAGCCAGGGCAGCAGCCGCGGCTCCTGGAAGATGATGCCGATCTTGGCGTGCGGCGCGGTGATGGTTGTGCCATCGAGAATCACCGTGCCTGACGTGGCGCGATCGAGCCCGGCGATGGCGCGCAGCAGCGTCGACTTGCCGCAACCGGACCCGCCGATGATCGCGATGATCTCGCCCGGCTTGATCTCGGCGGAGAAGCGCGAAAGCGCATGGACCCCGTTAGGATAGGTCTTGCCGACGCTACGAAGGGCGAGCATCAGGCCGCTCCGCGCCCGCGGCCGAAAGCGTCCTGCCAGCGCAAGAGCGGCGCGGTGGCGAGTTCGATCAGCCAGTCGGTGGTCTTGCCGAGGATCGCGAAGATCACGATCGCGGCGACGATCTGCGCCGGCTTGCCGAGCTGCTGGCCGTCGATCAGGAGATAGCCGAGCCCCTCGGAGGCGCCCATGAACTCGGCGGCAACCACGAACATCCAGCCCAGACCAAGGCCGACGCGGAGCGCCACCACATAGGCCGGCAAGACCGCCGGCAGAAGGATGCGGCGGATCATCGCCGGGCCCGAGAGGCGGAAGATGCGGCCGACCTCGACGATCTTGCGGTCGACCGAGTGGATCGCGCCCATCACGCCGAGATAGACCGGGAAGAACACGCCGACCGCGATCAGCGCCACCTTCGAGGTTTCAAAAATGCCGAGCCAGAGGATGAACAGCGGCACCCAGGCAATCGATGGGATCGCGCGCAGCGCCTGCACGGTCGGATCGAGCAGCCGCCGCGCCAGCCCCCAATAGCCGGAGACCGCGCCGAGCAGCGTACCGGCGACGACGCCGAGCGCAAAGCCCGCGGCAACGCGGGAGAGCGTTGTGGCGATGTGCCGTGACAGCTCGCCGCTTTTCGCGAGTTCCATGATCGTGGCGAAGACTTTCGTCGGCGGCGGCACCAGCCGGCCGTTGGAATAGCCGAACCAGACCGCGAGCTCCCAGCCGAGGGCGAGGCCTAACGGCAGCAGCAGCCCGAGCGCGGGCCGCACAAAACGCGACAGCCGCGCCGCCGCAGGCGGCATGGCGGCGTCGGGTTGTTCCAGCACTGGCGCTTCGACGGTCATGGTCACGGCAAGAACCCTTTCCCGTGCCGAATTGCAAGGTGGGCATTCGTCGTCCCGGCCTTGAGCCGGGACCCATATGTGGACGGCCCCCGTGGCACAAGAGCTTTTGAGGTGATCGGATCGCTGCATCCATATGTCCG
>NZ_JBEGDB010000469.1:0-3372 GCF_043638955.1 Bradyrhizobium sp. 31Argb
AAAACGAATCGTTCCATCCAAAGCTTGAATCACAGCCAAGCACGAATGAGAATCCTGAATCCCAACAGACCCTAGATAACACCATTACCAAATGACAACAAAATCGATCTTGTTGCAGCCAAGATACACTCGGTGACATGACCAATGAACGGAGCAGATGTATTCGCAATGAGGAAGCGAGACTCTATTCGACAGTTTGGTCGGGAAATAGCGTCGCTCCACGCATCTCTTGATGAACTCTATCAGTCCTGGGCGAAAACGCTCGGAATCACCGGCCCGCAATGGAAGATCATGCTGATCCTCGCCGATGCCGGCGATGACAGCGGGTTGTCGGTCGGCAAGGTTTCGAAAATTTTGAACGTCGAAGCGTCGTTTGTCACAACGCAGTCAAAAATCCTTGAGAAAGAGGGCTTAATCCAGAGAAAGACATCGCGACGAGACGGACGAATCGTCAACCTGTCGCTGACGCATCGAGCGTTGGAGCATCTGGAAGGATTGGCGCCGCGACGAGATTCATTGATTGAATTTATCTTCGCGGAGTTCGCGCCCGGCGAACTCGATGAGCTCAGTGGAAAACTATTCTCTCTCAAGGAAAGGCTGGAGAAAGCGCGTCTGCAGGTGGCGGAGCCTTAGAGAACAGGCGCACCGGCGATGGACCTTCTCGGCAGCCTCGGCATTCTCGTACGCGTAGCGGAAGTTCTTTCGTTTTCCGCCGTCGCGCGCGAGCGTGATGTGAGCCAGGCCGCGGTCGCCCGCCAGATTTCGCAGCTCGAAGAGCACTTCGGCGTTCGCTTATTCCATCGCACCACGCGAAAGATCAGCCTCACCGATGACGGACAGATGCTTGTCCTCCTCGCGCGACCGATATTGGACGGCGTCGAGGGCATGCTGACGGCCGTGGGACGACAGAGCGCCTCTCCCATCGGACTGGTCCGCGTCGGCGTGACCGGCACCGCAGCTCGCTTCCTCGCGCGCCGTCTGCCCGAGTTGCTGGCGGATCACCCGGGGCTGAAGGTCGAGCTGGTGGTGAGTGATCGGATTGGTGACATGATCGAAGATCGTCTCGATCTTGCGATGCGCGTCGGCGAAATCGCCGATGCATCGCTGGTCGTTCGTCATGCCGGCACGATTTCGCGCGTCGCCGTGGCGGCACCGAGCTATGTCGAAAAGCATGGCGCACCTTCCTTGCCCGCCGAACTTGCACAGCACACCTGCATCGTCCACGCCACCAGCCAGCATCCGGATATGTGGACGTTCGTGACCAACAAAGGCACCCAGCAAATTCGCGTATCGGGAGGATTCCTCGCCAACGACGCCAGCGCGGTGCATCTGGCGGCGAGAGATGGATACGGGATTGCCTGTCTCGCGCTGGTCGATGTTTTCGACGATCTGCGCAGCGGCCAGCTCGTCCGCGTCCTGAACAACTTCCCGTCGCCGAACATTCCGTTCAGCCTGGTCTACTCCTCACGTCGGCATCTTGCGCCGCGCACGCGCGTGGTGCTGAATTTCATCCTGGAGGAGCTGCGAGAAATTCGCGCGTTGCTTTCCGAGGACCCGAGCGAGATCCGGGACCAGGGAAGCGACCGAAGCTCTCCAGCTCTCAGCGTGTGAAAGCGCGGGCCGCCGAAGCAGACCCGCACTGTCGTTAGAGGTTCAGGATGGACGAAGCGTCAGTCGCAGCGAAGCTGCCGATTGTCCGCTGCTGCAACGGCCCGCGATCCGGATTTCTGAGACCGAACCCGCGGAGCACATTGCGAAGCACGACCGCCTTCCATTGCCGCGTAGGCGCTGGCGTCATTCACAAGCTTGTTTGCGCTCGCGCCCGAATTCAGCACATCCGAGTTGGGGTAATAGAATGCCCGCAGGCCGGGCTCCTGAATCGCTTGCTGCGCGAACACCGGCGCCGCCGCCACAGCCGAAAGCAGCATGGCCGAAGCGACTGATATCTTGAGGCTGGTCATCTCGTTTCTCCGTAAAGTCCTTGGTGAGGATCACGGCAGCAATCATCGCCCACGCAACAGCGTGGTTCTGGTAATCGTTTGAGGGACATGCCCGCCTGACTCGCAATGGCTGCAACTGATCTGACAAGAGAGCTATCGCGGAACACCGATTCGGAAAAAGTGCGCCGCGCTTGAAAGACTTGTGCGCAAATCGCAGAAATCGCACCTCGTCGCAGATATGCGCCCCGAGGACGGCGACTATTGATCGCTTCCCATCGAACGATAGAAGAAGAAGGCCTTGAACCAGTCCGTAGAACATCAATGCGAGACCAGCTTCAAGGATTATCAGGACTTGCTTCACTGGTCGGTGTCGATGAGGAACTTTGCACCTAGCCCGAAGGTTATCGTGAGACATCATTGGGAGAAGCGAATGTCAAAAAGCAAGCTCTCCATACTGATCGCCGCAGCTCTCGCACTCGCGCCAATTCAGGTGTTTGCGCAAGGCGTCGGCAGTCCACCGCCGCCCAGGCCTGGCGACCCGGCCGCCGCAACAGGCGCCGTGGGCGGGAGCGCCCCGCCACTCAAACCTGGAGCCCGGACCGGCGGTACACCCGGAAGCGTGGGCAGCCCACCACCACCCAGGCCGGCGCCCCCGAGCGGTGACAAAAAAGGCGACTAGCACGCCCAGGGCGGGGCGCGCTGTTTGATTTAGGAACAAGCAAGCCGAATTGCAGTTGGCCGACATGCCCAGGTATTTCTTCCATCTAGCTGGCCAAATCGAAGCTCATGACCTGTCCGGCCATGCGTGTACGAATGACGACGAGGCCAGGGATCACGGGAGCTTCATCGCTCACAGGATCGGAACGGAAAAACCAGAGATGGTGCGCGAAGGAAACTTCATCTTGGTGACAAATGAAGAGGACACCGAGATTGTTCAAATTCCTCTGGCTTCAACGACGGTCTAGAGGATCGGTTCTTTCCCTGAAATTGTATCGCGAGCGTCGGCATCGTCGTTGCGAGGCACCTTGCCTTTGACTGTTCTGCATACGGCTCCACTTCGTTCTCAAAGAACGAATCGATATCGGAAGAATCAGTCCCGACAGAGTCCTAACGATTGGTTTCGGCCGGGCTTGCGGACGGCGCGAACAGTCACGCGTTGATCGAAATCTGCGCCTCGTATTGTCCGGCTTTCTCGAACAGAGCATTGCGGACAGAACATGCCAGCCAAGCGCCGAGAGCGATCGTTCGTTCCCATTTCCGATCTCCAACAAAACGCCCCGTATGAGAAAAGCCCCCGCTGGCCAGCAACGGAGGCTCTTTTAGGACTTGGAGGGCCGCGCAGTATCTTGCGGATTAGAGCGTTTTCGAGCGAAGTGGACACCGGTTCGCGTGAAGAAAACGCGTCAAAGCAAGAATCGAGAGCTTCGGTTCT
>NZ_JBEGDB010000046.1:0-42327 GCF_043638955.1 Bradyrhizobium sp. 31Argb
ATCAGCCACAAAATGCTCCAGGCCAGATGGAACAACGACTTCCTTCTCCGCGCCCTCGCCCATATGCGATAGCCCTAGCTCTAAGGGGGAGAGCGAATGGAAAATCTCCAGGAGCTCCTGCACGGCTTCACGATCGCGGTCACCGTGCCGCATCTGGTGCTGATGGTGATCGGCGTCCTGCTCGGCATTCTCGTCGGCGTGCTGCCGGGCCTGGGCGCGCCGAACGGCGTGTCGCTGCTGTTGCCGCTGACCTTCGGGATGCAGCCGGTCTCGGCCATCATCCTGCTTTCGAGCATGTATTGGGGCGCGCTCTTCGGCGGCTCCGTCACCTCGATCCTGTTCAACATTCCCGGAGAGCCGTCGTCGGTCGCCACCACTTTCGACGGCTATCCGATGGCGCGCGACGGCAGGCCGACGACAGCGCTTGCCACCGCCTTCGGTTCGGCCGCGTTCGGCGCCCTGGTCGGGGTCATTCTGATCACCTTCCTCGCATCGTGGGTCGCGCAGGTCGCGCTCGCCTTCGGGCCGCCGGAGTACTTCGCCGTCTATTTCCTCGCCTTCGCCAGTTTCGTTGGCATGGGCGGCGCGGCGCCGATCAAGACGGTGGTCGCTCTGGCAATCGGCTTTGCGATTGCTGCGATCGGCATCGATACCGTCTCCGGCAGCGTACGCCTGACAATGGGTATCGATGAGCTGGTGAAAGGCGTGAGTTTCGTCGTGGCGGTTATGGGATTATTCGGCATCGGCGAGCTGCTGGTTGCCGTCGAAGAGGAGTTTCACGCACGCGGGGTCTCCTCAAGGATTGACTGGAAAGAAGTCTTCCGCGCGGTCGTCCGCCTGCCGCGGCATGGCATCGCTCTGCTGCGCAGCGCGGCCATCGGATGCTGGATGGGGATCACGCCGGGCGGCCCGACCGCGGCGTCCTTCATGAGCTACGGGATCGCCCGACGCTTCTCACGGCGTGGTCGCCATTTCGGCACGGGCGAAGTCGAGGGGATCATCTCCCCGGAGACCGCCGATCACGCGGCCGGCACCAGCGCGCTTTTGCCGATGCTGTCGCTCGGCATTCCCGGCTCGGCGACCGCCGCGGTGATGATGGGCGGCTTGATGATCTGGGGCCTCAATCCCGGGCCTATGCTGTTCGTCGACCAGAAGGATTTTGTCTGGGGCCTGATCGCCTCCATGTATGTGGGCAACATTGTCGCCGTCGCGCTCGTGCTGCTCACCGTTCCGATATTTGCGGCCTTGATGCGGATTCCGTTCGTCATCATTGCGCCCCTGATCGTGATCATCTGTGTCGTTGGCGCCTATTCGGTGTCGAACTCCTATCTCGATGTCGTCATGATGCTCGGCTTCGGCGTCATCGGCTATCTCTTCAAGAAGATGTTCTATCCGCTGGCCCCGCTCGTGCTCGCGATCGTTATCGGCGACAAGGCCGAGGATGCCTTCCGGCAGTCGATGCTGATGTCCAAGGGATCGCTCGGGGTGTTCTTTGCCAATCCTCTCGTGACGAGCCTTGTCTTGGCCGGGCTGACGCTGTTGCTACTTCCGCTCGCGCTGCAGATCGCGCACGTCCTGCGCAAACCGCGCGAGAAGGCCCTCGCGCCAGGTCCTGAAGACAGGAGCCAGCAGAAGTTGAGGATCACATGACCACAAAGCCGCTCATGGCACTTGCGTGGTAGATCCCGCCGGCATCGGCCCTGAGCTGACGGCGAAGCTTGTCGCGACGGGAGGAGATTCGACAGTTCGCCCGGCTCGTCGTGATCGGCGACCGTCTTCGACGGCTCGCGGAGCCGACTGTTCGCATCAACGGGGCAGTTCCGCCTCGGGACAAAATGCGCCAGGGAAATGCAGCTCTTGGGGCAAAGCGGACATCGCCCGCATATGTCTCAGAATGGCTGCCAACAGAAGTCACGGTTGTTTGGTCTTGTCTAGGCCGCGAGACTCATCCTATGCGCTAAGAGCCTAAGGCAGGCGAAGCTCCATTTTCATGGCGTGGGTCGAATATGCGGAAATCAACCCGAGATCTCCCTACAACCGGTTATGCCATCCTCGTGGATGGTCGTGTGAAGACTGAATTCGCAACGAGGGACGGCGTTGAGGGCGGGGCTAAGGATTTGAAGCGGCGCTTTCCGATGCTGCAAGTCAAGGTCTACGATGCGTAAACCAAGGCGGATCGCGAAATAGACGTGTTTTGACATCTACATTAGCGCGGAGTGAACCGCTGACCCGAGAAAGTGGCGTGGCTTGTCGCCCAGCAGTTCGCAATTTTGCGCTTTCATCTAACCAGTTCGCCGCGATATATCGCCTGTCGGAGAGCATGATGATGTTTCGAAGGCAGAAGAGCAGATCTCGCGCACGTGATGCACGGCAGGTACAGCAAGGGTACGAGCGCAACAAGAGTTCCGGCGGGGAAATCCAGGCCCGGATTGCCGAGTTGAGAAGCATGCCGCGGGAAAAGCTCGCGGATGCGGTGTTCCTGCTCTCGATGGCGACAAAGCAGCAAAGTGAGCGGATACGACGATCGATCGAGGAGCGCGCGGAGGCCGAGTTCGAGTTTGATCCGCCACCCAACGGAGATATCGCTGACTATCTCGCGGAGGAAGCAGTCTCGGTTTTGCGCCATCATGAGGCTAATGTGCCGACGCTCATCGATATCTTGTCTCAGAGATCGCCTGACATTGACTTCACCGTTCATCAAACGGACGCCGTTTCAATGCTTGCCGCGATGATTCGGGAACAGCGGCTCGAAGGCATTCTCGAAGGTCTCAGGCTTGCTGGCCTCCTGAACGAATCCTCAAAGAATCGTCATGCCGGTTTTAGTTCGTAGGGGCGAATCGATTGGAGGGAAACTCCGCAAGGCGCCTGCGGAGAGTCGCGCAAAGAAACGAAAGACCCCTACGCGGACTGCGATCTCTTCTGCGTCCCCGCTCGGCATGATGGCTCTCCATCTGCTCGCGCAATGGAGAAAGTCTGGCAGCCATGGCATTGTCTTTCTTGCCGAGAACGAGAACAGAGCCGAGCGGCTAGGCGGCGTCATTCATGATCTCGACCACTCGTGCGAGGTGCTGGTTTTTCCGCGGCTGAACACCCTGCCGTTCGATCAGTTGGAGCCGTCACACGAAATCGCCGGCAGACGGAGCTCGGTCTTGCGGCGCCTCGCCAGGCCCGAGGAGCCGATCCTGCTGGTGTCCACGGCGGAGGCGGTGATGGAGCGCCTGCCGCCGCCGGCGACTTGGTCTCGTTCAAGTCTCCATCTGAAGGTGGGCGCTACATTCTCCGAGCAGGACCTCCGGTCGCGGC
This sequence comes from Bradyrhizobium sp. 31Argb, assembly GCF_043638955.1. Taxonomy (NCBI): domain Bacteria; kingdom Pseudomonadati; phylum Pseudomonadota; class Alphaproteobacteria; order Hyphomicrobiales; family Nitrobacteraceae; genus Bradyrhizobium; species Bradyrhizobium sp. 31Argb. The sequence goes on from NZ_JBEGDB010000046.1 coordinate 3,304, forward strand.
TGGAGGTTCTCGGATACGACCTCGATGATGAGGCGGAGTATCCTGGCAGCGCGCTGTTCCACGGGAAGACTTTCGAGATATTTCCCGCCGGCGCACTCGGTCCATTCCGCGTGGAACATGCGGGCCAGGTGATACGGCGGATTTCGTCCTTCAACCCGACAGAGCACGAGGTTGTTTTCGAAGCGAAGGAGCTCGTCATTGATCCGATGTCGGAGCGCCTAGCGTTCGGAAGCAAACGCGGAAAGCGCGCGACACTGATTGACTATTGTGGCCGGGCCAAGTGGATCGCCGATGCGACGGTTCCGGCGCACGCCGAGAGTTGGTTGAGCACGATCGAGGAGGCGGCCAGTCGCACGGACAGGGAGCGCGAATACCTTGGCAGGCGCGAATGGAAGCAGGCCACCAAACGCATGAAGGTGCTGTCCCGCAAGGCAGCTTTCATCCCCACACCGGACTTTTCGAAGGTCGCTTCACCCAGAAAGGCTCTGCGAGCGTTCGTCGACGAGACACGACGCGCCGGTTCGCGCCTCATCTTCGTAGCGGCGCAGGAGGAAGATCTGCGCGCCATGGAGCGGATGAGTGGGGTCAAGGCTGAGCGCTTTTCGAACTGGAACGAGGCGACGGCCGGACGCAATCGCGAAGCGGCGATTCTGGCCGACTTCGATGCGGGATTTGTCGAGGCTGGCCGGAAGCCCTTGGTCGTTGTGACGGCTTCCGATGTGCTCGGGAGCAGGGCCCATCATCCGCAGCCCATGGCCAGGGCCTGGAATGCCGCCTTCGACCGGGCAGATGTGCCCGAGCCGGGCACCGTGGTCGTTCATCTGCAGCGAGGACTGGCGTTGCTCGATGGATTGCAGACGGTGGCGATGGGGGGCGTATCGTCGCACGAAACGATCCGGCTCGTATTTGCAGGAGATGATGCCGTTCTCGTTCCGCCCGCCGACCTGACCCTGATTTGGCCCTACGCATCGGAGCCCGGCGAGTTGACGCTGGACAAAGCCGACGGGAGTACATGGTGGGCTCGGCGCACCGAGGCGGAGCAGGAAATTCAAATCGCCGGAAAGCAACTCGCCAGACATATCGGTCAGCGTCGCCGGCGGAGGGCAGCCAAACTCGTACCACCAGGCCCGGCTTACGAGAGGTTCGTCGCTCGTTTTCCCTATTTCACGACGGTCGACCAGGCGAAAGCCATTCGGGACGTCCTCGATGATCTCGCATCGGGGCACCCTATGGATCGGGTCATCTGCGGCGACGTCGGATTTGGTAAGACCGAGGTTGCCTTGCGAGCGGCGGCCGCAGTCGTACTGTCGGGGAGACAGGTGGCAATCGCGGTGCCGACAACTGTTTTGGCAAGACAGCATGTCGCGACGTTTCGCAAACGGTTTGCTCCGTTCGGTATTGAGGTGGGAAGCCTGTCGCGGGCCACATCAGCGCCGGAGACACGGCGGACGAGGGAAGGGCTAAAGAGCGGAAGGCTGAAGGTTGTGGTCGGAACGCAGGCTCTCGCCTCGAAGGACGTGAAGTTTGCCGACCTTGGTCTGATTGTCATCGACGAGGAGCAGCATTTTGGCGCAGCAGAGAAGGCAAGGCTTTCAGAGCTGGCCAAGGGTATCCATACGCTTTGGATGAGCGCCACGCCGATACCGAGGACGCTCGCGGCGGGTCTCGCGGGCTTCAGGGATCTCAGTGTCATTGCGTCTCCGCCCGCTCATCGCCTTCCCGTCCTGACAAAGATCGCTCCGCTTTCGGACGCTGCCATCGTCGCGGCCTTGTCGCGTGAACAAAGACGTCACGGGCAGAGCTTCTTGATTTGTCCACGTATCCAGGATCTCGATCCGATGCTGGCGCGCGTGCAAGCGATGGCCCCGGATCTTCGCATCGTTTGTCTCCATGGCAGATTGTCTGCCGACGAAATTGACGACCGGATGATGAGTTTCGTCGAAGGCCGCGCGGACGTTCTGCTGGCGACCAATATCGTGGAAAGCGGTCTCGATATCCCACGTGCGAACACGATCGTGGTCTGCTGGCCCGAGCGGTTCGGTCTCGCGCAACTCCATCAACTCAGGGGTAGGGTGGGACGCGGTGGCATTCGCGCGTTTGCGTATCTGTTGACGGATTCAAACTCGGAGCGATCCGAGAAACGGTTGGCTGTTCTGGAGGAGTTCAATAGGCCAGGTGCGGGCTTTGCGATCAGTGCTCGAGATCTAGACCTCAGAGGGGCAGGGGATCTGCTTTCCGAGCGGCAGTCGGGCCATGTGCAGGTTTTCGGTCCCGTGCTCTACAGCCACCTTCTGAAACTGGCCTCGGAGAAAGCCCACGACAGTGCCGCCGACCTGTGGGTGCCCGACCTCAATCTTCCGATCGCGGATATGTTGCCGCCAAGCTTCGTGCAATCGGAGCCGGTCAGGCTGGAAATCTACGCTCGTGCAGCCAGGTGTCGAAGTGAGGACGAACTGGATGACTTGGAGGAGGAGACGCAGCGACGGTTCGGCAAATTGCCGCCGGCAGTCCGCGATTTCTTTGCTGCCGCAAGGCTCAGGATCGACTGCAGGCGACGCGGCATCGTAAGATTGGATGTCGGTCAGGAGGCAGTCGCCGCGACATTCCTGCCGGGACGGCTACGAAAGTCGAGAGCGCGATCGTTCCAACGCGACGGCGATAGGGTCGTCCACACCAGCGAGCGCTGCGTCGGGCCGCTTGGCAAGGCGGAAGAGTTCCTGGACCTTCTGGACGAGTGAAGCCTGAAAAGCCGCAGAGTGCGGCGGGCGATGAGCGCGAGCAACGCAACGATAGTTACCCAACCGCTCGGAAGACCAAGCCGCCTCCGGCGGCTTTTTCTTATTTGCTACCAAAGTTCCTTGCATTGTGCGCAAGCCGGCTCGGTAGCAAATTGGTAGCAACTCACTGCTCAAAACCGGTTAGATAACCTCACCACGACGCCTATGATGGATTGGAGCGAGAGCTCAAGATTTTCAGAGAGTTAAGGGGCTGCGTGTGCACGTGTGCACCGGGAGACCAAAGAAAAACTCACCAGCGATAGTGTGGGCATGCTGTCCGAGTGCAACCAAACGGCTTTGATGGGCAGCTGTGAGCGACGATCAGAGCTCTAAGGGGAGGGATTGGGGGCGCTGACGAGCGACTTCGGTCTTGAAAGTGTCGCACTCCTCGCTCGGGCCTTTGCTCAACTCCAAACGATGATTGAGACCGTTGGCGCGACTTGTCTGAGATACGTTGCTGTGGACCGCCGCCGGAGCCGTCCGGCTACAGGACCGACCGCTCTTGGCGCGAAACGGACTTTCGATCGGACGCACAAGTCGCCAAAGGCCCAACAGCCGACAGCTGGCTCTAGGCGCGCGCCTTGGCACTGACGCGAACCGATAGGGACGTCTCAACGTCGACTATTTACAGCCATTCCTCGGGATAGCGCCTTCGAGAGTGCGGCTGCAGTTTCCCGCAGAGCTCCAAGCCGGTCTTCCATCTGCTTGTTCATAATTCGCTCGAGCGGCCCAGTCATGCCTACTGATTGAAGAACTGTGCCATCCGAAAGCGTGACGGGGACAGCAAGCGCCGCAAGTCCTTCGTCGATTTCCCCAATACAGGTGGCGTAGCCCATTCTTCTGACTTTCGCGAACTCCTGATCAATCCACTTTCGGCTGGTGTGTGAATTGACGGTTGGCTTAGGAAGCTCATTTGAGAGAGCTTCAGCGATCAGTTCTTTGCTCTGAAATGCCATGATGGCCTTGCCAGTCGCTGCGGCATTCACGGGCATCTCGATTCCCGGCTGAACATATCCGCGCCACCTCACATCGGGCGAATATGAAACAGCTACCAGTACGCGCGACCCAACGAGGCGTGCGAGATAGCAAGTCTCGGTGGACGCCTCCGTCAAAGCATGAATATGGGGACCGGCGAGCGACGCGTACCAGCCATTGTCCGCGCTCGCATGAAGTAAGCGCGTTAGCCTAAACGGTCGTCAGATCAAGATCGTGTTCGAGGACACGCAGGCGTCCAACGGAACCGCGGTCAACGCATTCGTAAAGCTGGCCCAGGAGACCAAGCCCGCGTTCTTTTTTCTGTCGAGCTACTCCACGCAAAATCTCGCAACCGCGCCCGAGCTAAGCAAAGTTCAAGTGCCAGCGATGTATGCGGGCGGTGCCGACGTCGTGGCCGAAAACGGAAATGAATGGATGTTTCGCATCCGTCCCGCTGACAGCGTTTCGGCCGAAGGAATGGTGAAGGCTGCTGTCGACGTCATCAAGGTGAAGAAGCCCGGAATTCTCTATATCCAGAACGACTTCGGCCAGGGCGGTGCGCAGACGGCCGCCAAGCGCTTCGAGGCCGCAGGCATCCCGGTCGCCGGCATGGAAGCCTATGGTCAGAACGACAAGGACTTCTCCGCGCAGCTCCTTAGTCTCCGCAACAAGGGCGCGGATGCCATTCTGATCTTCAACTATCCGCAAGATGGCGCGCTGGTGCTCCGCCAGGCCAAGCAGCTCGGCTTCAAGATGCCGCTCGTTACGTCCTCTGCTGCACTGGTACCCGCCGCGACGCAGCTTCTTTCACCAGCAGACCTCGAGGGTGTCTGGGGGGTGGTCGATGCTTTCATGGACGTCAGTGTCGGTGGTCGGATGAAGGACTACGTGGAGCGCTTCAAGTCGAAGTTCGGAGTTGATCCAGATCCCTACGGGCTTGCGTACTATGACGGAGCGATGCTGATGGCCGACGGTATGCGTAAGGTCGGAACCGATCCGAAAGCGCTGCGCGGATGGCTGTCCTCGGTCAAGGGATGGCAGGGCATTGGGCACGTCTACTCGTACGATAGCAAAGGCAACGGCGTTCGCGATCTTGCTGTTGTGAAAGCGAAGCCTGGCACAAAGACCCTAGAACTCGTGCAGCCTGTCACGCTCAACTAGTCATTTACAACGAAATGGTCTGCGGTTCGGCAAGCCGGCCGCAGGCCGAGACCGTGTAGGTACGTCATGGCGGACTTCGTTCAGCTTCTAATCAACGGACTGGCGATCGGCAGCGTGTACGCGCTCGCTGCGATCGGCTTCGTGATCGTTTACTCTGCTACTGGAGTGGTGAATTTCGCGGCCGGTCAATTCGTAATGTTCGGAACGTTCGCCGGCGTTGCGACGCTCATCAACGCTCAACTTCCCTGGCCATTTGCATATTGCGCGGCGCTCCTCATCATGGCGCTGTTCGGGGCCTTGTTCTTTATCTCGGTCTATCTGCCTCTACGACGTGGTTCGGTTGTGACGATCATCATCGGGACCGTTGCCGTTAGCATCACGATGCAGAACGCCGCGTTACTGTCGTTTGGGTCGTGGCCGTTCCGCCTGCCGTCTCCCGTCGAAGACAGCGCGGTCTCTCTCGGCGGCGCGATCATTTCCACGCACGCCCTAGGCGTGGTCGCTGTGACCGCAGTGATGGTCGCCGGATTATGGCTTCTCTTCAATCGCACTTCGGTTGGCGTGGGGATGCGAGCCGTCGCGCAGGATGTGCAGGCCGCCAAGTTGATGGGTCTCAAAGTCAACCGCTTACTTGCGTTATCGTGGATCCTCGCGGCGGTACTCGCGGGCGTCGCGGGACTAATGCTCGGACCAATGTGGTTCGCGGACGTCAACATGGGTGATCCGATCGCATTGAAGGCCTTCGCTGCGACCATCATCGGTGGCTTTGGAAGTCTGCCGGGGGCCATCGTGGGCGGCCTGTTCGTTGGCTTGAGTGAAGTCCTCGGCGCATCCTACGTCTCGTCCGCGTACAAGGATCTAATCTCCTTCGGCATAATGATCATCTTTTTGCTGGTGCGTCCGCAGGGCGTCTTCGGCGAGAAGATCCAGGATCGAGGCTGATCGGATGGCGATGCGTATCCCCGTGCAGATCGCTGCGGCGGTCATTGTGATCGGCGGCCTTTCCGGTATCGTCCTTCCGGAATACCATCTTCGCCTGCTGAATTTGTCACTGATCTCCGCGGTAGCGGTGATCGGGCTCAACTTTGCCTTTGGCTATGCCGGTTTGATCTCGCTCGGTCATGCTGCCTTCGTCGGCATGGGCGGCTACGGTTTGGCCATCCTGACCACCACTTGCGGATGGTCCCCGTGGCTCGCGGCCCCCGTCTCGATCGCGGCGACAGCAGTCTCTGCTGGTCTGATTGGCTACCCATTGCTTCGATTGCGCGGTCACTATCTCGCGCTGGCGACGCTCGGCCTCAACGTCTCGTTCTACATCGTGACATCAAATTGGATAGCGCTCACAGGCGGCACCAATGGTATCGCGCGGATCCCGGAATTAAGGCTAGGGTCGCTCAGTTTCTCAAGCGAACATCAATTCTTGTGGCTTGCGCTGACAGTCCTCGCGCTAATCGCTGCCGCAGCGGCCGTACTGCACAGGTCCCGCCGCGGTCGCGAGATGATGGCAGTGCGCGACGACGAGATCGCGTCCGAGATAACTGGCATCGATACGACGCGCGTCAAGATTACTGCATTCGTACTTTCTGCCATCTGCGCCGCCGTTGCCGGATGTCTGTTTGCCCTCCACGTGCGCTTCGTCGCGCCTGAGGATTTCACTTACGCGCATTCGATCACATACCTAGCCATGCTGATCGTCGGCGGGGAAGGCACCATCGTAGGTGCTATCCTCGGGGCGGTACTGCTGACGTTTCTGCCAGAATGGTTGCGCTTTCTCGGTACCGCTTACCTGTTCTTCTTCGGTCTGCTTGTGCTTTGCATCCTGGTGTTTCTTCCTACGGGGCTCGTTGGCCTCGGGCAGCGCCTGAGCCGTCGTTCAGCGAGAAGTCCAATCCTTGCGTCTGTTCGTACTCCGGAGGCGACGTCATGAATGTCTTGGAAGCACGAAGCATTCACAAGCGCTATGGCGGCCTCGCTGCGCTGACGGACGTGGATCTGACCGTCGAAAAGGGCCAGTTCGTCGCGGTCATCGGGCCTAACGGCGCCGGAAAGTCCACGCTGTTGAACGTCCTGACAGGCTTGGCGATGCCAGATGAGGGGCAGGTGCTTCTCGATGGTCAGGCGGTCACGCGCATGGCCACTAACAAACGTATTCGTTCCGGCCTCGGCCGTACGTTTCAGCACGGGCGCGTGTTCGCGCGCCTTAGCGTACTTGAAAACGTGATGACCGGTGCAGCGATCCGTAGCGACCTTAGCGAGTCCGTCCTGCGCGAAGTCTCGATGGGAATCATCGAGCAAATGGGGTTGGCAAACGAGGCACACGAGGCCATCGGATCGCTCTCGTACGGCCGGCGCCGAATGGTCGAACTCTCACGTGCGCTGGCCTGCCGGCCGCACGTTCTCTTGCTGGACGAGCCAGCGGCCGGCCTGAATTCCGGCGAGGTCGATCAACTAATTGACCGCCTCACAGAGTTGCGCGCGGCGCACGGCCTCGCCGTGGTGTTGATAGAACACAACATGGGGATGGTCATGCGGCTCGCTGAGCGCATCTTTGTTCTCAATTTTGGCTGCAAGATCGCCGAGGGAACTCCAGCGGAGATTCAGGCAAACCCGGCCGTACTGTCTGCCTATCTGGGCGAAGGATATGTCCATGCTGTCGTGTAACGATCTCGTGGTCGCGCACGGCGATATCATAGCGCTGCAGGGCGTGACCCTCCAGGTCGAAGCTGGCGAAACGGTCGCACTTATCGGTGCCAATGGCGCCGGCAAGACGACCTTGTTGCATGCGATCTCCGGACTCAACAGGGTCTCGTCGGGAGACATAAGATTCGACGCGCGCTCGATCGCCGGATGGTCCACCGACGAACGCGTTTCGGCTGGAATTGCGCAGGCGCCCGAGGGCCGACGAATATTTCCTGGACTGTCGGTCGAGGAGAACCTGACCCTTGCGACCGTCAGTTGGCGCCGCTGGCGGCAGTCGATCGCGGCCGATCTCGATCGCGTCTTTGGATTATTTCCGCGCCTTAAGGAACGCCGGCGACAACTTGGATGGTCATTATCGGGCGGAGAGCAGCAAATGCTCGCGATCGGTCGCGCCTTGATGGCTCGTCCCAAATTGTTGCTGCTCGACGAACCATCGCTCGGCTTGGCGCCGCGGCTCGCCGAAGAGGTTTACGAACAAGTCAGCCGCATCGGCGAGACCGGTCTGACCATCCTGGTTGTGGAGCAGAACACAGTGCTCGCGCTCTCGGTCGCCGATCGCGCCTATGTGCTGGAGACAGGGCGCATTGTGCTCGAAGGGCCAGCAGAAGAACTCAAGCAAAATGCGCGTGTGCGCGAAGCTTATCTGGGCCGTTGAAGCCAGAATCAAGGAGGCAACATGTATCCCGCCAATCATTCCCAATCGCGAGATCTCTATCAGCGAGCGCTGAAAAGCCTGCCGGGTGGCAATACGCGTACCACTGTCTATATGAAGCCGTTTCCGATCTACGCTGCTTCGGGCGCTGGTTGCCGCGTCTGGGATATCGATGGCAACGAATATATCGACTGTATCAACAACTTCACGTCTCTGATCCATGGTCACGCTCATCCCGCTCTTATCGAGGCAGCGACCAAACAGCTCGCGCTAGGCTCGGCCTTCGGCATGCCGACTGAGTCCGAAGTCGATCTCGCCGAATTGCTCGCAGCAAGGCTGCCATCGGTCGATCACGTCCGCTTCTGCAACTCTGGCACCGAGGCGGTGATGATGGCGCTAAAGGCCGCGCGCGCCTACACGGGCCGGCCGAAGATCGCGAAGTGCGAGGGCGCTTATCACGGCTCTTATGACTATGCTGAAGTCAGCCTCGACCCGACGCCCGCGGCCTGGGGTGGCAACGCGCCCGTATCAGTAGCCTATGCCAAGGGCACGCCCGAGAACGTGCTCACGGACGTCGTGACAATTCCGTTCAACGATGTCGAAGCTGCTGTGAGCCTGATCCGTGAACATGGCCCCGAGCTCGCTTGTGTGCTCGTCGATCCGATGCCGAACCGCGCAGGTTTGGTTCCGGCGGATAAGGCCTACGTGGAAGCGCTCCGCCAGGTAACGCGGGAAGTCGGTGCGCTGCTCATATTCGACGAGGTCATCTCATTCCGTCTCGGCTATGAGGGTGCACAAGGGCTTTGGAGTATCGAGCCGGACCTGACTACTCTCGGCAAGATCATCGGCGGCGGGTTCCCGGTCGGCGCAATCGCGGGCGGTAAAGAGTTCATGTCGGTCTTCGATCCATCTTCCGGCAAGCCGGCGCTCCCGCACGGCGGCACCTTTTCGGCTAATCCCGTAACTATGCGCGCCGGTCTTGCCGCTATGAAGCTGCTCGATGCAGCAGCGTATTCACGACTCGATAAGATCGGCACGACGGTTCGCGAGGGTATCAACGCGGCTTTCCGGAAGACGGGCGTCGCCGGCACCGCAGTTGGATTGGGCTCGCTTCTTAAGATCCACTTCACTAATCGCAACGTCCGCGACTATCGATCGGCTTACTTGAACGAGACGGAAGCGAAGCGCCAGGCCGTGTTCAACGCCGGGCTGCTCAATCGCGGGATATTCGTCGCAAGCTACGGCCTGATGGCGCTGTCGTTGCCCATGACAGATGCTGACGTCGATACGATCGTGAAGGCGGCTGCGGAGTCACTGGGGGAGGTCGCCGCGTTCGGCTGATCAAGCCCTTTGTACCGTGAAATGCTCCGACCGGCGTTCAGTTGACGCCGGATAGAGACCCTCTTTCCTACTAGCAGGCCCGCGATGACCTCGAAGATTGATCCTATCACCCGTTCCGTTGTCCAGCATCGTCTGAGTTCGATCGTGAACGAAATGGGCGAGGCGATGCTGCGTACATCTTACTCCCAGATCCTGAATTCCAGCCGCGACTTCTCGCTGGGGATCTGCGACGTAAATGGGCGGTTGATTGCGCAGGCGGATCATATTCCGGTCCATGTCGGCGCGCTGTCCTGGGCAACGCTTGCGATCGAGGAGCGCTTCAAGGACATCAAGCCCGGGGACGTTCTGCTGCTCAACGATCCCTATCATGGTGGCAGCCATTTGCCGGATCTAACCGCGTTCGTGCCAGTCTTCGATGGAGAGCGAAGGCTGTACTGGACCATCGTGCGCGCACACCAAAGCGATATCGGCGGAGCTACCCACGGTGCCTACAATCCGGGCGCGACCGACATTTGGCAGGAAGGATTGCGCGTACCGCCGATCCGTCTCTATGAAGGCGGCAAACTTCGCGACGATTTGCTCGACATGCTGGCACTTAACGTGCGCAATCCGCGCGATTTCCGCGGCGATCTCGCGGCCATGGTTGGGGCGGCGCACCTTGGCGAACGCCGGGTGAGACGACTGTTCGACGAGTTTGGTGGAGAGGTCGTCGAAGCGGCCGTCGAAACAATTCTCGACGCGGCTGAACAACAGACGCGGGCAGTCCTGTCGACGTGGCAGGACGGTACGTTCTACGGAGAAGCGTATCTTGACGATGACGGTCATGGCCGAAGCGACATTAAAATCGCCGCGAAGGTGACTAAGAAGGGGTCCGATATCGAGGTCGATCTTTCGGGGTCGGATCCGCAGTCGACGAGTTTCGTCAATTCGTCGCACGCCAATATGCAGGCTGCGGTCGTTATGGCGTTTGCCTATCTGATCGACGCAGATATTCCCAAGAATGCCGGCGCCCTTCGGCCGCTGAAGGTCGTTGCAAAACAAGGTACGATCGTATGGGCTGATCCTGGTCGTCCGGTTACGATGTGCACCAGCCATCCGTCGAATGAAATCGTGGAAGCCATCGTCAAAGCGCTTTCCCAATCGTGTCCCGATCGCGCGATGGCCGGGTGGAGCCGCAGGTTCCGCATCGCCATCCAAGGTGAGAATCCGCGCACAGGACGCAATTTCATCTGGCATCTGTTTCAGGCGAGACCCGGCGGCGGCGCGTCGTCGGCGGGCGATGGTTGGTCATCGATCGGCGAGTGGCATACGGTCGGGGGCATCAAATTCGGCAGCATCGAGGTCGACGAAGCCCGGTTTCCGCTCCATTTCCGACATCACGAATTTCGCCCGGACTCCGGCGGAGACGGCAAGTTTCGTGGTGGCCTCGGCGTGTCGTTGGATCTCGTCGTGGAAACGGCGAAACCTGCGCGAGCGAACACGGCAGGCGAGGGTACGAAGCATGGAGCATGCGGGATGCTCGGCGGCAGCGACGGGCTTCCGCATCAGTACACCCTCGTGTCGAAAGGCCGCGCGCCGCGCGTGCTGCGGACCAAGGAGGTCGGCATCGAAGTCCTTCCCGGCGACTGCTTCGAGGTTCGCTCCTCCGGTGGCGGAGGATGGGGCCCACCTGGGCAACGGTCGGCTAAAGCGCGCGAAGCCGACTTGGCGCAGGGCGTTACGACAAAAATTACAACGATTTAGCGGGTATCCTGAAGATGTTTACGATCGGAATCGATGTTGGTGGTACGTACACTGACCTCGTTGCAATTGATCGCGACGGCAACACCGTGTTCGCGAAATCGCCGTCAACGCCTGCAGACCAGTCTATCGGTGTCATGAATGGACTTGAGGAACTCGCAAGTCGACTAAAGATGCCGCGAGCGGAGATGCTCGCCAAAACGAACCGCCTGGTGCACGGGACAACGGTCGCGACGAACGCATTGCTCGAACGGAAGGGGGCAAAGGTGGCGCTTCTCACTACGGAAGGCCATCGAGACGTTATCGAGATGCGAGAGGGCCTTAAGGGAGATCGCTATAATCTCCGCATCGCACCCCCTTCGCCCCTGGTACCGCGTGAACTGCGCTTCGGTGTGCGTGAACGCGTTAGACCGGACGGCGAAGTGTCGGTCCCACTCGATCAAGACTCGCTCGGCGAGGCGATCTCGGCAATCCGCACCGCCGGAGTAAGCTCGGTGGCTGTATGCTTCTTGCATGCCTACCGCAATCCTGCGCACGAAATTTCGACCGTCGAACGACTGAAGCGCGAACTGCCGGAAGTCAACGTCTCTCGCTCGAGCGATGTGTTGCCGCAGATCAAGGAGTACGAGCGCGTCTCGACAACGATCGTGAACGCTTACGTCGGGCCGGCGGTACGACGCTATCTCACCAATCTGGAAGCCCGGCTAAAAGACGCGGGCCTGGCCAGTAGCCTTTTTATCATTCTTTCGCACGGCGGGATGGCTCCGCTCGAGGAAGCCGCGCGGCTGGCCGCCGGTACTGTTCTGTCCGGCCCGGCGGGCGGCATCTCGGGATGCCGACGCTGTGCGGAACTGCTCGGAATTCCCGATCTCGTGCCATTCGACATGGGGGGAACCAGTACGGACATCTCGCTGATTACGGACGGGCGCGCGTCGCTGTCGGCTGAGGGAGGGCTTGCCGACCAACGCATTGCGCTACGGAGCCTCGACATTGCGAGCATCGCCGCCGGTGGAGGCTCGATTGCCACCCTGGACGTGGGTGGTACGGTCCGCGTCGGGCCAGAGAGCGCAGGGTCCGTGCCAGGGCCGGCTTGCTACGGCAACGGCGGCGTCGAACCGACTGTTACTGATGCCAATGTCATTCTCGGCTATCTCGACGCATCTGCGTTCATGGGTGGAAAGCGGCCGCTCGATCGCGCAGCCGCCGAAGCGGCAGTCGACCGTCTCGCGAAAGCTCTCGAGCTATCTCGGGACGATGCAGCGGCTGGAATCTATCGAATGGTCAATCTGCGTATGGCGGACGGTATCCGTCTGATGACTCTGCGACGCGGCGTCGATCCACGGCGTTTCGCGCTGCTGAGCTTTGGCGGCGCTGCGGGCCTGCATGCGGCAGAAGTTGCGCGCGAACTTGAGATCAAGCGTATCATCGTGCCGACGGCGGCTTCGGTACTGTCTGCCTGGGGCATGTTGACCAGCGATCTGAGGTACGAGGTGAGCAGGACTCATTACAGCGCTGGCCAACGGATTACGCCCGAGGAGGTCAGGGCCATCTTCGCCTACCTGGAAAGAGAAGCCACGAGCCGTCTGAAGTCATGGTTTGGGGGTGATGTGGCAATCGAACGCTCCGCCGAGATGCGCTATGGCGAGCAGATATTCCAGATTGATGTCCCCCTAAACGGTCTTGATTGGACGTCGGAGAACATCGTCGATCGGATAGAGGAGCGATTCCATCGTCGCCACGAAGAGCTATACACATACTCGTCGCCGGATCAGGAAGCGGTGTTCGTCAATGCGCGGGTCGCTGCCGTAGGCGCTGTCCCGAGCGTCGGACAGGTCGCGCGCGGGCAGAAGACTTTGGCGCCCTGCAGACCAAAAGGAAGTCGAAAGGCATTTTTCGGCGAGTGGCGAGAGGTTGAAGTATTCGATGCGGATCAGCTTCGACCGGGCAACAAAATCGACGGCCCAGCAATAGTGGAGGCTGAGACGACGACCGTCGTCGTTGGCGAGGGCGATCAAATCGAGGTCAACGATCTGGGATGGCTCGACATTAGGCTCAGGTGATTAAATGACGAGTCTGCTCAGCGTTCGAGTCCGCTACTTCCGCTCTGGGTCAAAAATCCGACATGGCGGAAAGGCAGCTTATGGCGCAAAGCGGACTATCGTTGATTGACCTTGATCTTGTTGCCGGTTGCTAGCTCAAGCTTTACCATGATGGACTGGACTGATCCACGCTAGCTCACGTTGGCTGGCACTTGATGGAATTGACCAGGCGGCCGAGCGAACCGAGCGAGCGTCACTGAGTTCGCGTGCTCACTTTTCGAAATCCAAAACTGAGGTGTGGTCGCTTGCGAACTCAGGTGTTGCCAATCGGACAGTCCAGTTGTGCTTTAGTTTCGCGTCCGAGGCGCAACACCGTGTCCGATCTTCCGACCGCCGGTCCCGCTACTCGCCAAAAATAAAGCACCTTCTCCAACACGTCTGCGTGCTGGGAGGCAGCTTTTCAAACGATCTCAAGAGCAAGATCGGCCGCGATACCGATCACGCCGCCAACGGGCGATTCTCTCGAAAAGGCGGCGGCAAAGCCGCTCTTTGGGCGGCCTTTCTCAAAGATACTTATGGGCTTGAAGCGCACCTTATGCTTTGGAATATCTTGGCAACCCATTGATATCGCGACAAAAGAGACCGCCTTCGAACGCACCAAGGGCGTAAGCAATTGACACGAAAGGCGTTTTTGCTATTCGTCTACTCCCACATTGTTGCTCGCAGCGGATGTTACTACCCGCAAGTGTTCAGGGTTTCATTTTACGCGCTTCCAGCTGGCTTCTTATGAGTGGAAACGCCTCGAGCAGGGTCCTCGGCGACGAACTGGCTGATAGCATCGAACGCATGCAGGCGGTTCTTCTCCAGTAGCTCCATGTGCGTGCCTTCGCCGATTTCCACCCATCGCCGGTAGGGCGCCCACTTGAGAGAGCGGAAGAACTCTTGCGTCGACGCGATGGGCACGTCCCGGTCCCATTCGGCGTGCACCAGAGCGTGACGACTTTTCTTCGGATCGTCATCCCGCTCTAGCTCTTTGTTTGAGCATGATCTCCGCGCAAACGCTTCGCGTTTGTCGCGAGGGAAAACCGGTTTCCACTTTTCCGGATCATGCTCTAGGAGCACGGGAACGCGAATGTCGCTCGCGTCGTAGAGCGGCTTGCCAGAAGCTTTGGAACGACTGCGTTCCAGCTCGAAAGGAAAAGCAGACAGCTATTAACTTGGGAAAAAAGCATCAGTTCATAAGCTGCGGCAGCGATGAACCAAAAAAGCTCTCACCGAAGATGTTTTCTCAGTAACCGGTAGAGCGCATGGCATTGCGGCCGCCGGAGTGGGATCATCCCGGTCTTGACATCCAATTGTAACAGTCGCTGCCTAAGGTCTGGTCGATCAAGTGTGACAGTGTTGTGAAGGGTGGGGTAGATCCAGATGCCGGATGCGCTAGCTTTCGCGCAATACCGGGGCTTTAAGTGTTACCTGCCGCTGGCGTTGTTCACCTTTTTGCTTCTGGGAAGCAACTTCTCCTTCGCGCTTGATGGGTTGAAGAATTTCGACATCCCGTCGCAGCCTTTGGCAAATGCCTTGGTCGAATTTGCAGATAGAACCGGAATGGCTGCCTTGATCGATGCCGAACTGGCCAAGGGGCTGCAATCCTCGGCGATCAAAGGGCGCTTGCTGCCCGCAGACGCCTTGCGTGTTCTGCTGGCCGGGACCGGCCTCTCGATCCGCTATGCCGGTGCCACCGCATTCACGGTCGGCCCGAAGGTGTCTGAACAAGAATCCGGGGCGGCGCAGTCACAGAAGCAGCGTCCTGCCGACTACGATGCCTACTTCTCCCACGTTCAAGGGATGATCGAACGCATTCTCTGCCAAAATGATGAGACGCGGCCGGGTCAGTATCGCACTGCGTTTCAGATCTGGATAGGCGACGCCGGGACCATCCAGGCGCTTCATCCGCTTGGAACGAGTGGAGACGAACACCGCGACGAATCCATTGCCAAGTTCATGGCGAACGCCAGTGTCGCGCCACCTCCGCCGGGCCTGCCGCAACCTGTTACCATCGTGCTGCAGCCGAGGACGTACACCTTGACGTGTGCGGACATGCTTCATTCCCGCCAATGACAGAGGGATCGAGTATTCGCATGCGCGCCATCTTTGAGGCGGGGTATCGGCAGTTCTGGGAACGCCTTCGCCGCCGGTTGGGCTCGGACGCACTTGCGACCGAAGTGCTGCACGAAACCTGGCTTCGGATCGATAGCATCGGCGATGTCGGTGCAATACGACGGCCGGAATCGTACCTATTTCGCATGGCTCTTAACGTGGCCGCGGACAAGAAGCAGGCGGACAGCCGCAGGCTGTCTCCTGCGGAAGTCGAGATCGTGCGCCATATGATGGATGGGGTGCTCGATCCCGAACGTATCGCTGAGGCCCGGGATGAAGTGGCGTCGCTGGAGGCCGCACTGGACGAATTGTCCCCCCGCCGCAAGGCGATCTTCCTGCTCGCGCGGGTCAGCGAGATGAAGCATGACGACATCGCGCAGCGATTTAACATTTCAATCAGGATGGTCGAGAAAGAGCTTGTTCAAGCGCTGCGACATTGTTCGGCCCGTCTGGGAAGAAAAGTTATTCGCAGGTTCGGTCCCGGCGCTCGGAAAGAGTCTTGAGAGGGCGGGATGCACGAGGAAGATCCCACCATAACGGTTGACGACGGACAGGACATGCTTGAACGAGAAGCGCAGGAATGGCTTGTGCGCTTGACTTCGGGGCGCGCCACGATTGCCGACGCCGAAGCGCTGAAGAGCTGGTGTGGCCGCAGCAAGGCGCATGCCGCAGCCTTCGCTGAAGCCAACCTTCTGTGGGAGGGGCTCGGGACTGCAGGGCGTCGCAAGCCGAGCGACGGTGCTTCGGCGCGCGACAGGTCTCGTGGTGCCACGGCTTCGCGTCGGTGGTTTCTGGGCGGAGCCGCAGCCGCTTCTGTCGCCGGTATCGGCTATCTCGGGCTGCGGCCTCCCCTGGAACTGTGGCCATCTCCTTATGAACTCGCCGCCGACTACCGTACAGGTGTCGGCGAACGTCGTCAGATCGCGATGGACAACGGTGTCTCTGTAGAGCTGAACACGCGCAGCAGCCTCAATATTGTTCGCGATATCGGCGAGCGGCAGATTGAACTGGTCTCGGGCGAGGCGGCGATTGTTGTACCGGATACAGTTCCGGCGGGGCTTACAGTTCTCGCAGCGGGCGGCAGTCTTCACGCCGCCAGCGCGCAATTCAACCTGCGATGCGATGGAGTGCGGGCGATCGTCACCTGTCATCGCGGATCGATGGTCATCGACTATTCAGGAAAGTCGATGACGCTGCATCGTGGGGAGCAGACCATATATGCTCGCGGCGCGCTGGAACCTGTTCTTACCGTCGATCCTGCGGTGGTGATGGCGTGGCGCGAAGGGCAGTTGGTGTTCCGCCAGACCCCGTTGGCGGAGGTCATTGACGAAGTCAATCGGTACAGGCAAGGGCGCATCATCCTCATGAACGAGACGCTCGGTCGGCGGCCGGTTGAAGCGCGTATTTCGCTCGATCGCGTGGATGATCTGATTAATCTCGTTCGCGAGGCTTATGGGGCGAAGGTCACGTCGCTTCCCGGAGGAGTAGTCGTGCTTACCTAATAGGCGCGGTCGCAAAATCGATCACCCTTTCATTCTCCAAGAATTTTTCTCCAAGAATTTTTTGTGACACGGTTCAGTCTCGCCCTGCCTCAAACCGTCTTAGGGGCACTAACAGGAAGAGACGAGGCGTGGGCGCATTGTGAATGCACGCGCGATCGGCGTTGAGGCTGGTGAGCCGGCAGCAACGATCGCGGACGATGCACATTGCTCCTCCTTTTCTCGACTGGTCCGTCTCTCGCCGAGACAGTCTTCAGCCGTTCAAGGGGCAACCGTGGCGTCGAACAACAAGAAACTCCTGTCCGTTTCTCTCAAGAGTATTTTGCTGACAACCGTCAGTGCATCCACGCTGCTGACGGCGTCGCTCTCGGTTCACGGGCGCCCCTTGAACGGTTCTGCCGTGCGGTCTGCGCCGAACCTCGCAGCGGATGCGGCGTCGCTGGCGGCGCAACAGGCGGCGGGGGCCGCGAAGCAGACGCAAGACTCGCTGGCGCGTGCGGCGCGGGCCGTTCAGGACATCCAGGCGATGCAGGCGGCGGCACGCGGGGCAGCCCAGGCCCGGCAGACCTCGATCACCGCGCCGGTGGTGGTGCCGAACGGCCTCGGCGCCGGCGGGTTGCAGGTGGCGCCGGGTGCTGCGCCAGGCTCGGCGTTGTGGCGCGGTGCCAATGCGCCGACGCAGAGCGTCGATGCGGCTGGTCAGACCCAGGTCGGCATCCAGCAAACATCCGCGCGGGCGATCCTGAACTGGAGCTCGTTCAATGTCGGCGCGCGCACCACATTGACGTTTGACCAGCAGGGCAATGCCACTTGGGTGGCGCTGAACCGCGTGGCCGGTGCCACCGCACCGAGCCAGATCCTCGGCAACATCAAGGCCGATGGCCAGGTCTATGTGATCAACCAGAACGGCATCATCTTCGGCGGTGGCAGCCAGATCAACGTAGGTTCGTTGATTGCGTCCAGCGCTGCCATCACTGACAGCCAGTTCTTGGACAGCGGCATCTATTCGACCCGGAGCGGTTCGAGCTATGCGCCGAGCTTCACCGGGGCGGGCGGCAAGATCGTCGTCGAGAACGGAGCGCTGATCACCACCAACGCGGCGTCGTTGGTGACCTCCGGCGGCGGCTTCGTGCTGATGATGGGCTCTCAGGTCGATAATGCCGGAACGATTGCGACGCCGAAGGGCCAGGCGTTGCTGGCAGCCGGCGACGCCTTCATCCTGCGTCCGGGTTTCGGCACCAATTCCAACCAGGCCTCGACCACCCGTGGCCACGAACTCGCACCGGTGATTGCGGTCGGCAGTGCCAGCGGCGTCGTCAGCAACAGCGGGCTGATCTTCGCCCAGCAGGGCGATATCACCTTGGCGGGCCGCACGCTGGCGCAGAACGGCGTGCTGATTGCGACGACCTCGGTCAATACTCGTGGCACTGTTCATCTGCTGAACGCGGCCTCGGACGCTGCGGGCAGCGTCACGCTCGGTGCCACCAGTCTGACGACCGTGCTGCCGGAACTCGATAGCAACGAGACCGCGCTGGACAGCCAGCGCGACGCGCTGATCGCAGCCTCCACCGCGGCGAACGCGCTGCGCGGGGTCAGTTCCGCCGGCCAGTTCGACAATCTCTCTCTGCTGGCTGACCGCCAGGACCAGTCGCGCATCGAGATCGTCAGCGGCGGCACTGTCACCTTCAAGGGCGGCTCGGTGACCGCGGCGCAGGGCGGCCAGATTGCGGTCTCCGCCAACAAGCGCATCTTCGCGGAAGACGGTGCGATGCTTGATGTTTCCGGCGTGCGCGGCGTCGCACTTGCGATGGCGTCGAACAACATCAAGATCAACGTGCAGGGCAACGAACTGAGAGACTCCCCGCAGAACCGCGATTCCAGCCTGCTGAAGAACAACGACGTCTGGATCGACGCCCGCGATCTCACATTGGTGCCGGCGGGCACCGGTGGCTATGCCAGCGACCGTTACTATACGGCCGGCGGTTTGCTCGAGGTCGGCGGCTATCTCGGCACGTCGGCGCATACGATCGGCGAATGGTCGGCGCTGGGCGGCAGTATTACGCTCTCCGCACCGGAGGTCATTGCACAGCGCGGCGCCGCCTTCGACATCTCCGGCGGTTCACTGGATTATGCCGGCGGCTATATCCGCTCGACCAATCTGCTTGGCAGCGACGGTCGGACCTACAGCGTCGACAACGCGCCCGCCGACATGACCTTCACAGGCTTTGCCGGTGGCTTCTCGCGCAAACACAGCATCCAGGGCAAGGTCGATGATAGGCTGACCGAGACCTGGAGCAGCATGTTTGGCCGTGGCCGGACCAGCGTGCGCTGGGAAGACGGCTACACCGTCGGCCGCGACGCCGGACGGCTGATCCTGTCGACGCCGACCAGCATCTTCGAGGCCGATATCGTGGCCGACACCGTGACCGGCCAGCGGCAGACCAACAAACGCCCCGACGGCGCCTCCGATGGATACAAGCTGACGCAGACGACGGCCGCGCTCAACGGGCAGTTGATGGTCGGGCGATACGGTGTCGTGACCGGAGACGGCATCTTCAATTCGGATATCAGGTTCGGCGATGCGGCCGCGATCACCGCGGGTCGTTCCGACACCGATGTGCTGCCTTCGGCGCGCACCGGCACGGTCTGGTTCAACACATCGCATATCAACGCAATGGGTCTTGGCGGTCTCGACATCGGTACCAGCGACACGATCACGATCGAGCGTGCGCTGATGTTGGCCGACGGCGGACAGATCAGGCTCATTGCCCCCGTTGTGGATATCAAGGCTGACATCACTGCGCGCAGCGGCTCGCTCACCGTGGATAATTATTTCAAGGGGGGCGGAGACCGTGGCAACGCGGTGGTGCTGCTCAAGAACGGCACATCGTCGGTCGCCCTGCATGAGGGCGTGACGCTCGATCTGCGCGGCGTGTGGGTTAACGCGCTGCTGAACAAGGATGACACCCGCAAGCTGGCCTATCTGGATGGCGGCACGGTGCGGCTGCAATCGACCCATGACGTGACGTTGAAGGCGGACAGCCTGATTGATGTGTCGTCGGGCGGCGCGATCCTCGCCAACGCAAAGGTTAAAGGCGGCCGTGGCGGCGACGTCTCGCTGATTGCGGATCAGGAGAATTCTCAAGTTCAACCGGACGGTCTGCTGACCCTCAACGGTAACATCCGCGGCTACGGCGTGAGCGGCGGCGGTACGCTCAAGATCGAATCCGGGACGGCTATCGGAACAGGCGGCAAACTGCTTGCCACCGACGGTGTGCTCGGCGCGGGCGAGAAAGCACCGGCAGATCTGGTCCTGCTGCAGGATTTTCAGGTCAAAGCCGGCGATGTGCTGCCGGTTGATTACAGCTACAAGACCAGCATCGCGAAGCCTGGCGAGATGCTCGGGACGAGCAACCTGGGCATCAACGACGTGACGCTTGGCGCTGACTGGATCCCGCCGCGTCCCGGGGGCGGAAGCGTTGGGTATGTAATCCTTACTAATATTGGAGTTTACCGGATCGGGCCGGACGCGGCACTGCCGGTGATTCCGGCCGGAACCATCATCAATAGCATTCCGCAAGGATCGCTCCCATCCTCCTTTGTCGTGCCGGGCGACGTATTCCCGAACGGCATCCGGATATTTGAGAAGACCGTCACGATCGCAGCGGGCGCCGTGTCTCCGGTCGATTTCACGATCGCGCAGGGGACCCGCTTGGCGGCGGGGACGGTCTTCACTTCGGCGGTGACGGTCGCTCCGACGATGACGGTCGATACGTCGCTCTTCCAATCCGGTTTCTCTAGATACGACGTGAACGGTCGTCATGGTCTGGTTGTTGCCGGCGGCGCCAGGCTTGACGTCACGATGCCGGTCTATCGCTTCACGGACACGGCCTCCACCACCGCGACCGGCGCCGATCCTGCGAATGCGCTAAACGCATGGACACCGCCGGAATGGACGGAAGATTCTGTCAACAACCGGTTGATCCAGCGCGGCGGTGCCAGCTTGACCTTACGCTCCACGATCGGTGAAGCGGGGTTGATGGCAGCGACTGGCCCGATCGACGTGCGTGAGGGAGTTGCGATCAGCGTCGATGCCGGTCAGTCAATCAGTCTGCAGGGAACAGATTTCACGATCAATGGCACGCTGACCGCTCCGAGCGGCACCATCAGTCTAACGGGGAACAGCGCTGCCACGAACAAAGCCGGCCTGATCTGGATCGGCGATCACGCCGTGCTCGACGTCGCGGCGCGCGCCGTGACGGCGACGAATGCGAGCGGCCGGACTTATGGTGTCGTTGCCAATGGCGGCTCGATCCTGATCGGCGGTGCGATGGATTGGGAGGCGAAGGGCGAGGCGGCCGCGCCGCATGCTTTCGTTGTGATCCGGCCCGGCGCGGTGCTCGACGCTTCGGGCACAGGCGCGGTGCTCGATATTCCCGCGCCCGGCCTTGGAGCGAACAGCACGCCATTCAACATCGCCAGCGACGGCGGCACGATCGTTGTCAAGTCCAGCATCGGGCTTTATCTCGACGGCACTCTGCGAGCAGCTTCGGGCGGTGCGAACGCGGCAGGCGGCACGCTGGCGCTGGCGCTGGCGACGCCCGCTTATCCGACGCTAACGACGACTGGCGATGTGCTGCGGCATCGCGAATTCGTCATCGCCGATATCCAGGGCGATAGCTCAATCGCGGGTGCGGCGTCCATGGCGGAAGGCAAGGCCGGTCTTGTGGTCGGCACCGCGCGGCTCGGCGTCGATCGTATTCACGAAGGCGGGTTCGGCAATCTTTCGCTGCTGGCCGACGGGCCGCTGTCCTTCGACGGAAATGTCACGCTCGCGATGAGCCAGAGCCTGCGCCTCTATGCCGGTACGTTTGCGCTGGGTGAGAGCGCAGGGGCGAACTCACAGGTGTCGCTGTCAGCGCCTTATGTGCGGCTGGCGGGTACAACTCGCCTCGCCGGCGATGGCTTCACCCTGCCGGCCGTGACCTGGGGCAGCGGTCCGTCGCAACAGGCTAGCGACGCCGTGTTCTCGGTCACCGCGGATCTGATCGATCTTCGCGACCGCGTCGGCTTCGGCGCACGCAAGTTGATCGACACCAAGACATCGATCTACACCGTGGATCGCCGGAGCTTTGCGCTGGTCGATCTCACAAGCCGCGGCGACATCCGCCTGCTCGCCGGTCTACCGGGGCGCGGCATCGGGTCAAGCGCGCTGACGACCGAGCTCGCCACAACGGGCGATATCACGCTGGTCGCCGCGCAAATCTATCCGGCAAGTGGCGTCGGGGCGCAGATCGTTGCCGGCTACCAGGAAATCGATAATTTCCTCAGTGGTAGCGTGCTCACCATTCGGCGATACGGTGACACCGTGCCTGACGTGCCGTATTCGGCATTCGGGTTGCTCTATCTCGGCGCGGAAACCGTCAATCAGGGCGGCGTGGTGCGCGCGCCGTTCGGCGCGTTGCAGCTCGGCACGATGGGTCGTGGCGACCCGGCACAAGCCGATGCGATCAATCTTCTGCCGGGCAGCATCACGTCCGTGAGCGGCGCCGGGCTGGTGATGCCCTATGGTGGGACCATCGATGGCCTCGATTATCGTTATAACGGGTCCACGATCGTGCTCGACGGCGCCGGGGGCATGACCGGCACCGATCTCAAGCGCGGTATCCGGCTTTCGACCACTCATCTCAATGTCGAGTCCGGTGCGGTTCTCGATCTGGCGGGTGGCGGCGAACTGACCGGCGCGGGCTTTGTGTCGGGCCGCGGCGGTTCAGTCGATATCCTGACGACGCCGTTGATCAATTCCAATCCTGGTTACAGCTACAGTAGCAAGGGCAACGCGGTTTATGCGATCGTGCCGAGCCGCGCCGCGGCGTATGCGCCGGTGGTGCAGGAGGCGGGCTATGGCGCGCCGCTCACGGGTCAGCAGATCACCATTCCCAAGGGTGTACCGGGTTTGGCGGCCGGCACCTACATGCTGATGCCCTCCAGTTATGCGCTGCTGCCCGGCGCGTTCCGTGTCGAAATCGGCGCGAGCAACCAGACCAATCTTGCGAGCGCCACAGCAATCGGCAACGGCTCCTATGTGGCGACTGCCACGCTTGGCATTGCCAACACGTCCATTCGCGCGTCGCTTCCCAATCTGGTGACGATCACACCGGCCGATACCGTGCGTAAGCATTCATCCTACAACGAGATGGGTTATAACGCTTTTGTACTCGCGGATGCAGCGCGCCTCGGCGTTCCGCGCGCGATGCTGACGGTGGATGCCAAGACGCTGGACATCCTGATGGGCAGGCCGGCCGTTGCGGACGGCCGTTCGCAATTGCGGTTCAATGGCGATCTGCGCATGGACCCGGCGTCCGGCAGCGGCGGCTTCGGCGGCACCGTCAATGTCCGGCGTCTCGGCGAAATCCTGGCTCCAGGCCAGAGCGCCGATCCCGCCATTCGATTCGCATCCGTCTACGCCGACGAACTCAGCAAGCTCGACGCGCCGCGTCTGGTGCTGAACGGCACCATCACCACGGTTTACGGCGTAGCGGGCCGCTTCGCGACCATTCTAGGGGGCTACGGCAATAACCTCATCTTGCGGAGCGGCGCCCGCATTGCGGCGGCGGAGGTGATCCTCGCCAGTAATGGGGAAGCGGGGTTCATCACGATCGAGGAGGGCGCGTCGATCAGTACGGTCGGCCGTGGCCGGGCCAGCTACGATTCGAGCGACGGCTTCGTCTTCATCGCTGAAGGTGGCGTCGTTGCACTGTCCAATGGCTTCGTCAATCTGCTGCAGACATCGGCAACCAACTCGGCTTCACGCGTCAACATCACGGTCGGCGGCTGCGTCACCGTGGACTGCAACAGGACAACGACACTTGTCTCCGAAGGCACCATCGCTGTTTCGACGTCCGGCGCGTTCAATATCGCCAACAACGTATCCTACGGCACGCGCAATCTGGTGCTTGGCCTGTCGGCGATCAATCTCGGCGAGGACGCCAGTCTCGCAGCCGCGGCGGCATCGGGCCATCTGCCCGCAGGTCTTTCGCTCAATCAGGGCCTGCTGGCGCAATTGCTCGCAGGCAATACGGCGACCGGAGCGCCGGCGCTCGAGACCCTGGTGCTCAATGCGCGCGATGCCGTCAACATCTTCGGCGCCGTGACCCTCGATGCCTCGAAGGTCGGACGTCTGGTGCTCGGAACGCCCACGATCTATGGCTATGGCGCGGCCGGCGACACCGCAACGATCCGCGCGGGCGAGTTCATCTGGACCGGCTCGGCGGCGGCGCCGGGCGCGGCGATGACCGCGATCCTCGGCGACGGCAAGCTCGACATCGCCGCGAAACGCGTCGTCTTTGGCTACGGTCCGAACTCCCAGCCGAGCAGCACGGTGGTGGACAACCGTCTCGCGCTCGGCTTCGCCACCGTCAACATCGCCGCCAGCGAGCGCATCACGTCGAACGGCAAGGGAACCCTTGGCGTCTATCACCAGCAGGGCGCCTACGTTCCTGCGACCGGCTATCAATACACCGGCGGCGATCTGACGTTCACGGCGCCGTTGCTGACCGGCGCGGCGGGGTCGGTCAACACCATCACCGCGGGCGGTGATGTCCTCGTTACCGGAGCGGGCAGTGCAGCCGTGCCGCACGTTGATGCGCTTGGCGCTCAGCTCAAGCTGACGGGGACCAACGTCACGGTCGATACCAGTGTTGTCCTGCCCTCGGGCAAGCTCGTTCTGACAGCAACAGGCGATATCCTGCTTGGCGGTGCCGCGCGCATCGACCTGTCGGGGCGCGCGGTCGAGATGTTCGACGTCACCAAGTACAGCTGGGGTGGCGACCTGGTGCTGACCAGCAGCGCCGGGAACATCCGCCAGGCAACCGGATCGGTGATCGACTTGTCGGCGCGGTACAACCGCGGCGGCACGATGACGGTGACGGCGCTTGGTGCCGGTGCCGGTCATGTCGATCTCGGCGGCACTGTTCTCGGTTCGGCAAGCGGCCAGTATGACGCGGGCGGCACGATGGTGCCGTACGACGCGGCTGAACTCACCGTGCGGGCGCAAACGCTCGCCGATTTCGCGGGGCTGAACGCACGCCTTAACTCTGGCGCCGTGGTCGGTGCGCGGCGGTTCCAGATCAAGCAGGGCAGCCTGACGGTCGGGGACGAGGTGCAGGCAGGCGACGTCGAGATCGCTGTCGACGGCGGCAACCTGACCGTCAATGGCACGATCAATGCGAGCGGCTTCCAGGTCGGATCGATCCGGCTTGCGGCGATGGGCGACCTCACCATCAACGGTACGCTGGATGCGCACGGCACCGGCCTGCGTGTCGACAGTTACGGCAAGATCATCGACAGTCCGAACCGCGCCATCGTCGATCTGACGACGCGCCTGGGCACGCTGACATTGAGCAGCAATGCAGCGATTGACCTCCGCGCGGGCACCGGAGTCACACATGGCAACGGTCCCGGCCAGAACGATGGCGCGGCACGCGGCACGCTCAACCTCAATGCGCCGCGGCTCGGTGGTTCAGGTATTCCGTCCGGCGAGAGGGGGGTGAACGGCGCCAACGATGTCGCCGTGAACGTGCTCGGCACGCCCCAAATCCATGGCGCAAAGACCGTCGCGGTCAATGCCTTCCGCATTTATGACGACGCGCCGCTCGCCAGCGCGCCGGATGTGACCGGCCACAAGCCGCAGGAGATCACGCAGGGCTATCTCGACGACATCGATCAAGACAGCAGCGCCTTCATCAATGCGGCGCTCGCCAATACCGCGCTCGCCAGCAAGCTCTCTGGGCTCGGCAGCTATCACCTGCGGCCCGGTGTCGAGGTTGTCAGCAAGATCAGCACCGAGAATCCGAACGGCGATCTCGCGGTCGCGGGCGACCTCGACCTGTCGGGCTATCGTTATGGGCCGCAATCGAACCGGCTCGATCCGGCGTTGCGCGGATTCGGCGAGCCCGGCGTATTGACGATCCGTGCCGCTGGCGATCTCAATATCCGAGGCAGCATCAATGATGGTTTTGCACCGCCGTCGGCCACGTTTGACGACAAGGGCTGGCAGCTCGGGCCAGGCGTGGTGCCGTATGGTGGTGATCTTGTGCTTCCCATTGCGGTGACGCTCGAAGCCGGGACCACTTTCCGAAAGGGTGTGACGCTTAACTATGATCTGCCGGCCACGTTCGATACGCTCGTGAGGAATCCACAAGGTAACAACGTCCTGGCCGGCACGGTGCTACCGGTGAGGGCGACTCTGGCAGGTCCTCTCAATTTATCCGCGGGCAGTGTGGTCGGCGCGACCATCTACAACGCCGATGGTACGGTGGCTTATGCCGCCGGCACGGTTCTGCCGAACGCAGTGACGCTCACCGCCGGCATGCAACTCGGCGCCGGAACGGTGCTGCGCAGCGACGCCAAGATTGCAGCGCTGATCTGGCCAAAGGGCATTCCGTTGCCGGGAAACATGACATCGAGCGGACCGTTGTCGCTTGCCACCGGGTCGCTGATTCCATCCATGACCAACGTCAAATTGGCAGGCGATCAACCGATCGAGTTGCGGCCAGTTGTGAACGGCGTGCAGGGCCGCAACTGGGCGGTGGCGCCGATGCTAGGTGCTGGCGCAACAGCGTGGTCGATGAGTCTTGTCGCGGGCGCGGATCTCGGATCGGCAGACCGCCGTGCACTCAATCCCGCCTCCACCGGAGCAATCACGCTAGGCGATACCCACTACATATCAGGGCCTGGCCCTGCCCAGAAACTCTGGGATCCCAACAATTGGTGGGGCATGCCGCCGAACGATCCGGTTCCGGACGATTGTCTATGGGCGTGCTTGGATCCTGGCCAGTGCTACGATGGGGCACCAGGGGCTCCAGCACCTGTCGCACCATCCTTCAGCGTCGTCCGCACAGGCACCGGCGATCTCGATCTTGTCGCCGCCGGCGACATCCGGATGAACTCGCTCTACGGCATCTACACGGCCGGCACGGCGACGTCGGTCGATCCAACGTATAACCGTGCACGTGGCCTTCTGGCCGACGGTACGCTTCTCGGCCCCAGAACCGCCGACTATGCCGCCCCCCTTTCGACCTATCAGGCTTGGTATCCCGACCAGGGTGGCAACGTCTTGATCGCGGCCGGTGGCGATCTCGTTGGCGACATCACGCAAGGCACGGGTCCGGCGAGTGTCATTACCGGCAACTGGCTGTGGCGACAGGGCACGGGCAGTACGGCGGTCGATGCAACGATCCCGACGTCCTGGTGGATCAACTTCGGAACCTATACGGCCAACACCGCCTCAGGTGCGCCCGGTAATCCCGATCTGCTGGGCTTCACCGGCATCGGCGCGCTGGGCGGCGGCGATGTCGCGATCCGTGTCGGTGGCAGTGCCGGCACGATCGCTCTTCGCGGCGAGCAAGCGACGGATGGCGGGCATCGAAGTCAGGGCCTGGTCGTTGCTGTTGGCAGCACCGGCCGCGTTGGCGCTGACGGATCACTGACGCTGACCGGCGGTGGCGACGTCGACATGCGGATCGCGGGTGCGCTCAACCCGAACTTGGCTCTCACCAACAGACAGGAAATTCAAGTGCTGCCCGGCGCGCTGGTGAATTTGCGCGGTGCCTTGCATGTAGCGGCGGAATCGATCGGCGGGATCAAGCTCATTTACCGGTCGGGTGCGTCCGGATTTAATGACGCCTTCGATCCGCGCGGTATCGACCCGTTCACAGCAACGTCCTCGGATGCACGCTCCGGCATTACGCTGGTGCCCGGCGATTCGGCGGTTTATCTCGAAACCTTGGGCGACCTCGTCCTTGGTGGCGCCGGTGATCCGGGGCGCTCCAAGTCGCCGAACCGATCTGCCTTCTCTGCCGGCGGCTCGAACGATACCGGACAGAGCTGGTTCTCGCTCTGGACCGGTCACACGGCGATCAACCTGATCTCTGCCGGCGGCAATCTCACGCCCAGCACCTCGGCGTCAGAAAACCGTGCACAGACCAGCGATCAGATCGCAGCAGATGGGTCGTTCATCTACCCATCGATCTTCCGGGCGGCGGCCCTGGGTGGCAGCATGTATTACGGGGTCAACGCCTTGTCCTACATGCGAGGCGATGCTTCTGAGATATATCCCTTCATCACTCTTGCTCCGTCTCCGCATGGTTCGTTGGAGATGCTGGCCCGCGACTCGATCTATGGCGGGCAGTATTCGTTCAGCCTGTCCAGCTCCGGCGTGGCGTTACCGACGCCGTTCAATCCGGCCTTCATGGGAGACGGTGTGGACCCCTTGGGACACGTCAAGGTGACCAATGGGTCCGGCGGCGTTATCGACCTAGGCGGTAACCCCGTGGCGTTGTCGCTGTTCTTCTTCGGTCCGAACACTGCTGCGTTTGACATCGGCCGAGCATCGAGCGCCGATCCGATCCGGTTCTACGCACGCGAGGGCGATGTTGTCGGGCTGCGCACGGGTGAAACGTTGTCATTCAGCGCCGATGGCTCGACCTGGTACAGCGCGGCGGCTCCGATCATGGTGCGTGCGGGTCGCGATATCGTCGGTGCCGGCCTTGCGCCCGGCGTCGCGTTGACGAGCGCCCTACAGGGGGCGACGTCGCGCGGCAATCTGATCGTGCACAGCGATCCGAACGACGTGTCGATCGTCTCCGCGGGCCGCGACATCGTCTATGCCAACTTCGATATTGCCGGTCCTGGCACGCTCGAGGTCTCGGCGGCGCGCAATTTGTATCAGGCCGACAAGGGCGCGATTACGAGCATCGGGCCGATCGTTCCTGGCGACACGCGTCCCGGCGCCAGCATCCTCCTGCAAGCTGGCGTTGGGCCGGACGGGCCGGACTATGCGGCGCTGGTCAAACTCTATCTGGATCCGGCCAGAATGGCCGATCCAGCCGAGCCGCTCGGTCAACAGCCGGGCAAGGTGATGCAGACAGCCGACACCATTGCTTCGCCTCGCGATCTTTATGCCTGGGTGAAAACTCAAGCTGGTTACACAGGAGACGAGGCGGGGGCGCTGGCATTTTTCAATTCTCTACCCGCAGACAAGAGGGCGGCTTATCCAACCAATCCGCTTCTCTTCACCTGGCTCAAAGACCGAGGCTACAAAGGCACGCAGGGGGATGCGCTTGCTTACTTCCTCGGCCAGAGTGCGGATCAGCGTAACCAATTCACCTACAACGCCATGCTCTACGCCTGGCTGCAAACACAGTACGGCTACTCCGGTAATCAAGCGGGAGCGCTGACCTTCTTCAATGCTCTGCCCATGGTTGAGCAGTCGGTATTCAGCCGCATTGTCTATTTCGCGGAATTGACGGCCAGCGGGCGCGAGTACAACAATCCCGACAGCCTGCGTTACGG
This sequence comes from Bradyrhizobium sp. 31Argb, assembly GCF_043638955.1. Classification (NCBI taxonomy): domain Bacteria; kingdom Pseudomonadati; phylum Pseudomonadota; class Alphaproteobacteria; order Hyphomicrobiales; family Nitrobacteraceae; genus Bradyrhizobium; species Bradyrhizobium sp. 31Argb. The sequence goes on from NZ_JBEGDB010000046.1 coordinate 32,699, forward strand.
CTCATACCTCCGCGGCCGACAGATGATCGCGACGCTGTTCCCGGAGAGGGACGCGGATAACAACCCGATCCTTCGTTCCGGCGATATCACCATGTTCGGCGGATCGGGCGTGCGCACCAATTTTGGCGGCGACATCCAGATGTTGACGCCCGGCGGACGCACGATCATTGGCGTCGAAGGGCAGGTGCCGCCGGCATCGTCAGGGCTGATCACGCAAGGAAAGGGCGACATCCAGCTCTATTCGAAGGGCTCGATCCTGCTCGGCCTGTCGCGCATCATGACCACGTACGGCGGCGGCATTCTGGCGTGGTCGGAGGAGGGCGACATCAACGCTGGCCGCGGCTCCAAGACGACGGTGCTCTATACGCCGCCCAAGCGCGTCTACGACGACTACGGCAACGTCACGGTGTCGCCGCAGGCGCCCTCATCTGGCGCCGGCATCGCCACACTCAATCCGCTTGCCGGCATCCCGCCAGGGAACATCGACCTGATCGCACCGATCGGCACCATCGACGCCGGCGAGGCAGGCATCCGCGTGTCCGGCAACGTCAACCTCGCGGCGCTGCAGATCCTCAACGCGGCGAATATCCAGGTGCAGGGCACGTCATCGGGCATCCCGACCGTGCAGGCGCCGAACATCTCTGCTGCGCTTTCGGCGTCGAATGCGACGGCAGCCACGCAGCAGACCGCATTGCCGGCGCCAGTCAGCGGCAACAGCCAGCCATCGGTGATTATCGTCGAGTTTCTCGGCTTTGGCGGTGGGGCGGCTAGTCCGGATACTATCGAGGAAGATGAACGCAGCCGACGACGGGATGACCGGCACTCTCAAAATCCTACGAGTCCAGTACAAGTGATCGGTGCAGGAACTCTTGAGCAAAACGCCATCAGCCAACTCACCCCAGACGAGAGGAAGCGACTGGTTCAGTAGGCAACTGGCTATCACCCAGTTCACGAGATAGAAATAGAGCGTTTTCGAGAAGTGGACATCGGTTCGCGTGAAGAAAACGCGTCATAACAAGAGTCCAAAGCTTCGGTTCTGATTCCATCAGAACCGAAAATGCTTTAGAGCCAGGGCTCTCGCTCCAAACCTCGGTATTCGTCAGCACATACCGAGGCTTTGTATCATGCGGCGGGCCGTGCTTCGTCCGGACGCAACGTCAACACGCGGACGCCGTCATGAGTGACAGCAACCGTGTGCTCGAACTGTGCGGAGAGCTTCCCGTCCACTGTGACAACGGTCCATCCGTCCTGTTCGGTTCGAACCGTCCTGCGCCCTTGGTTCAGCATGGGCTCGATCGTGAAGACCATGCCCTCTCGCAGCGTCAGGCCGGTCCCCGGCTTTCCGAAATGCAGCACTTGCGGTGCTTCGTGCATCTCGCGCCCGATGCCATGACCGCAGTATTCTTGCACGACCGAATAGCCGTTCCGCTTTGCGTGCCGCTCGATGGCGTAGCCGATGTCGCCAAGCTTTGCGCCCGGGCGAACGGCGCGGATGCCCTTCCACATGGCCTCATAGGTGGTGCGAACGAGCCGCCTTGCCGTGGGCGCCACATTCCCGATGAGGGTCTTGCTGGAATCGGCGATATAGCCCTGCTTCTCGAGCGTGATGTCAAAATTGACGATATCGCCGTCCTGCAAGACCTCGTTCCTCGACGGCACGCCGTGGCAGACGACCTCGTTCCTCGAACTGTTCAGCACGAAGCCGTAGCCATACTGGCCCTTGCTGGCGGGCCGCGCGCCGAACTGATCGACGATGAGTGCCTCGACGAGGTCGTTGACCTGCAGGGTGCTCAATCCGGCGAGGGGCTGCCTATCCAGATGCGCGAACACCGACGCAAGCAGACGCCCCGACTCCGCCAGTAGCTCAACCTCGGCAGGCGTCTTCGTCATGCGGTCGCAGCCGCGAGATCAAGGGCGTCGACGCCCGCCTCCTTCAGCTCACGCGCCACAAGCTCTTGGAAGGTGAGGCCAGGGTTCAGTTCGCAGAGCATGCCGATCTTGATCCAGAACGCCGCCTGGGCGTTGATCGACCGATAGGACGCCTTGCTGGCCCGCCGCAGCTGCTCGTGCAGCTCATCCTCGATATTGACGATACCCACTGAGCGCTCCAAAATATACGATTCGTATATGTTTTATATACGCGGGCTTGGGGCGCGGCAAGTGGTCCGCAGGCGGCCGAGTTGCGCGCCGGATGCGATGCCCGAGCGTCGCAGCCGGACGTTGGCGCCGGCGCCAATGCCGATCGAGCCGGCGCACAGTCGGCGGCGCTGGCGCGCTCCAGGATACAATTTCGGAGAAAAGCGTAGGAGCACCCGACACGGTTCGAACGTGCGAGACCTGCACGAACAGAAAGAAATCGTTCAGATCCAGCATAGGTCACCGTCGTCCAACCATTGGGACGCTGGGTTCGGATTTCGATGACTTTTGGGCCGATCGTCGAGTGCGTAGCTCCCACTCGACACGTTGATCCGGGCGGCCATGCGAATGCGCCGCGCGGGCATCCAATAGTCCACCGGCCTCTGTTCAGATTCTCCCAGACCGCACGAAGGCCGCATATCGGGCTTCGCCCCGCTCTGGAAGCCGCATTGGACAAACCAGGAGAACGCAATGACCAATCGCGCCTACGAACCACTGACCGCTGAGAACGCCGCCCTCGTTCTGGTCGACCATCAGATCGGGCTGATGACCGGGGTCCGGGATATCTCGACCGGGGAGCTGGGCCACGCTCGTCGGCCAGATCGCCGGCGCCATGCGCAAGTGAGCGATCGATCAATCCCGAACAACCGAGGACATCGACAATGACCAATCGGAGCGATATCCCCGTCGAAGAGAGGGACGCCGACCGTGGACGAAGCGGCCTGTCACGCAGGAATTTCATCGCAGCTTCCACGGGCCTTGCGGGAAGCATCGTTGCGGACGGTGCGGCGGCCGACTCCCTTGCCGACGTGCCGCCCCGCGAGGTTGGCGCCGACCTCGGCGGGCACAGCGAGCGATCGAAATACGTCAATATCTCCCGCATTCCCGAAGCCGGTCCAGGCAAGCGCAACGTCGATCCGAGCGATGCGATCAATTCGAAGACGCCGATCGACAAGCTCTTCGGCAGCATCACGCCATCGGATCTGCACTACGAGCGAAGCCATTCCGGTGTGCCTGATCTCGATCCGGTCAAACACCGGCTGCTGGTGCATGGCATGGTGCGGAAGCCGTTGGTGTTCAACGTCGATGACCTCAAGGCGATGCCGCAGGTGTCGCGCGTGGTTTTCATTGAATGCACCGGCAATGGCTGGGAGAACTGGAAGAAGGCTGACGAGAACCTCACCGTGCAGAACACGCACGGTCTCGTCAGCACCAACGAATGGACCGGCGTCCCGCTGAAATTCCTGGTCGAACTTGTTGAAAAGGACCGCGGCTCCAACTGGATGCTCGCCGAGGGCGGCGACGCCGCGGGAGTCGCACGCAGCATCCCGCTCACCGACGAAATCCTGAACGAGGCGTTCGTGGCTTATGGGCAGAACGGCGAGCCGCTGCGGCCCGCGCACGGCTTTCCGATGCGGCTGATAATGCCGGGCTTCGAGGGCAACCTGAACATCAAATGGCTGCGCCGGTTGAAATTCGGCGACCGGCCCTGGATGACGCGTTGGGAAACGGCGCGCTACACGCAGCTTCGGGCCGACGGCAAAGCCACCCAATTTCAGCTCCGCATGGAAACCAACTCGGTGATCACATCGCCCTCCGGAACGATGGTGATCAAGCCCGGCTACCAGCGGATCACCGGGCTCGCCTGGAGTGGTCACGGCAAGATCGCCAAGGTCGAGATTTCGACCGATGGCGCCAAGAGCTGGAAGGAAGCGCAGCTAAATCTGCCGGCATTGCCGAAGGCGCAAACGCGCTTTCAGATGGATTGGACCTGGGACGGTAAGCCGACCAAGATTGTCAGCCGTTCGACCGACGATAAGGGCAATGTCCAGCCCGACCGCAAATCCTTCATCGCCGCGATCGGGACCAACGCACTTTTTCACTACAGCGCGCAGCAGCCCTGGAGCATCGACGAGACCGGGAGGGTTCGAAATGTCCTCGACTAGCAAGGCATTCCTCACTGGCGCGATCGCGCTCGCGCTTGGTTCTCCCGTACTTGCATATGATTTCGGCCGTCCCGCGACACCCGACGAGATAGCGCAATGGGATATCGACGTCAGGCCGGATGGCAAGGGACTGCCACCGGGCAGCGGTACGGCAGCGCGAGGAAAGCAGGTCTTCGCCGACAACTGCGCGGCTTGCCATGGCGACAACGGCGTTGGCGGCATCAAGGACCGCCTCGTCGGAGGGCAGGGCACGTTGGCTTCGGACGCACCGGTGAAGACCGTGGGCAGCTTTTGGCCCTACGCCACCACGCTCTTCGATTACATTCACAGAGCGATGCCTTATCAGGCGCCGGGTTCGCTTGATAGCGATGATACCTGTGCCGTCGCGGCCTATATCCTTCACTTGAACGGCATTCTGCCTGCCGACGGCAAGCTCGATCGCGACACCCTACCAAAGATCAAGATGCCGAACCGCGATGGTTTCGTTCCGGAGCCGGAGTTCGATCCGGCCAAGCTGTTCAGGAAGAAGTGAGAATGGGCTTCTTAAGGACTGTCGTCTTCGTGCTGATCGCAACGACTTGGTTATCAGGAGAGCATGCAATGTCCGCTGATGGATTGATCACGCTGCACAGCAGCTTTGGCCCGGAAGAAACGATGCACCGGTTTGAGACTGAGGTCCGAGCCAGGGGCATGACGGTATTCAGCCATATCGACCATGCCGCTGGCGCTGCCACGGTCGGCTTGCCGCTGCGGCCGACAAATCTTCTGATCTTCGGCGCGGCGAAGGCCGGCACTCCGCTGATGCAATCGGTGCAGACGATCGGCATCGACCTGCCGTTGAAGGCGCTGGTCTGGCAGGACGAGGATGGCAAGACTTTCCTTTCCTACAATGATCCCGCCTATATCACGCGTCGGCATGGTATCGGCGAAGCCGCCAGGCCTGTCATCGAAGCGATGTCGGGCGCGCTGAAGGAGATGGCAGCAAAGTCGACAACGGCTCCTTGAGATCAGCGGGAGCCAACGGTGAGGCGCCGCCATTCTGCGGATGTCTGCGCAGGCGGCGTCGGCACGGACAAGCGCGGCTCAATAAGAATCATTACACGCGTAACCAGTTAGGAAGAAACGTACAGGGATTTGACTTTTGTCGGGTCTTGGCCTCCGCCATCATCCGCACGCGTCATGGTTAGGCGACGCTGATATCGGGATGAATGTGATGTCGCAAGTCGGTTTCGAGGAAGCTTTACGTCGCGTGGGCATGGAGGTCCGCGGAGGAAATCTGATCGAGGTCCCATGGTCAAACGTTGCAGACGGAGAGTCCGTTGGCAACGTAGCGTGGGCCGGACGGGATATGGCAATCTTCGTGGTCGACTGCGCAGACTCGAAAATCGTCGAACTGGAGACGTTGGCAAGGAAGGACGTTATCGTCTGTAGTGCTGTGCTCAATCAGGACGGAGCCTGGACGGACTTCGCCGTCGGCGACAGTCGTTTCGACGCGAAAGGCGCAGATATGACGATGGTCTTCGTGCCGCAACACGAGCGCTTCAAGTTTGTAACGAGTGTTTCGCGAGGTCTCAAGGCGGTTACTGTCGTCGTCGACATGATGTCCATGATGAAAGCTCGTGGCCTTCCTGCTGCGGCATTGCCGAAATCGCTCCTGCGCACGATCCGGGGGCGGGAGATCGCGATGGAGACGCTTGTCCCCGGCTATTTTGGCGAGATCGCAAGGGACGTTGCTGCCCGACGGGCCATGTTTCCGTCTCTCGCTACGCTCTATTATGAGGGCAAGACGTTTGAATTGGTTTTCGCTCTGTTGAGCGGGCTCTCCCGACGCGACGCTTTCCGCGCCGGCGGCGGTGTCTTCGATTCGGGCATTCTTGACCGGCTGGGCTTGGTGAAGCAAATCATCGACCGGGCGCCGCATCGCATTTTGGACGTAGATGCTCTCGCGCGCGTCGCCGCCATGAACAGAACCAAGCTCCGATCCGCCTTCAAGCAGGTCTATGGCACAACACTATCGGGCTATCGCACAGTACTCATGCTGCAACGAGCCGATCGGGCTCTCAAACAAGCAGGAGCCAGCGTTAAGCACGCGGCCCGCCACGCGGGCTACGCTACGACGTCCAGTTTCATCATCGCTTATAAGCGGCAATACGGAGTTCGCCCAGGAATCGTCCTGCGAGATTGAATACTGTGTCGAGAGCGAAAGGCTGCGGCGCTAACGATCCATCCTGCGATCTTCGATATCGCCTCCGGTATTCTTTCGGATGTTGCATGTATCACAACCGAGAGTTCGAAAATATGGTGCAGAACGTTATCGGGCAATCCGAGCAGGCGGTGCATGATCTCGAGGGTCAAATGCAGGGCCGGGTCACCGCGCGCGGGGACGAATATTACGAGAACGCCCGAAAGGTGTGGAACGGCGCGGTGGATCACTATCCGGTCGCGATTGCCTTCTGCGAAAGCGCGGAAGACGTCCAGGCAGCCGTGCGAACAGCGCGTGCCCATAACTTGCCAGTATCGGTTCGTAGCCGTGGACACGACGCTGCCGGGCGTTCGGTCCGGTCGGACGCGCTCGTCATCGACCTCTCTCTGATGGACCACGTCCAGATCGACGATCAAGTCGCGACCGTTGCCGGCGGCGCCACCGCCGCCAAAGTTATCGCCGCCGCTGCCGCGCGCAACCTCATGGCCGTGACGGGCTGGAATGGTGTGCCGGGAATAACTGGACTGACAACCGTCGGCGGTTATGGCCCTCTGATTGCAAGCCACGGTCTGGCGTTGGATAGCCTGACTGGCGCCGAACTTGTTCTTGCCGACGGGCAGCGCCTCACCGTCGATCGGGACAAAAACCCGGATCTGCTTTTGGCTCTTAAAGGCGGCGGAGGCAATTTCGGCGTGGTCACGTGGATGAAAGTTCGCTTGCACCCCGCTCGCCAGGTTCTGGGCGGCATGATTTTGTTTCCATGGGGAGAAGCAGAGACAGTGCTGGCCGGTATGGCAAGGCAATAGGATCTGCCAGCAACAATCTCTCCGTCGTTATCGGAATCATTTCCCTACCGGACGGCAGCCCGGCTCTATTCCTGGCGCCAGCGTGGACCGGCGAGATATCCGACGGCGAAATCGCGATGGAGGTCCTGAAGCGCTGCGGTAAGCCCATGCACGTGCAGATCGCGTCAATGGGCTATCAGGACTTGATTCAGGGCTTTGATGCGCGTGTGGCGAATGACAAGCACTATGCGCTCGAGACCCGTTGGATACCGGCACTCAATCCAGAGGCGATGTCTGCCTTGATTGAAGGTGGCGCCAGTCGAACGTCGCCATTCTCGACCATCATCCTTCAGCATTTCCGTGGCCTGCCCACGCAATTTCCCCCGGACAGCACCGCCTTTGGACTGCGACGTGAACATGTCATGGTTGAGATCATATCCTGTTGGGATCCCACTGCTGGCGACAACGGCTCCGTCCACAAACGCTGGGCACGCGATTTTTCTCAGACATTGGCTCCCATGTCGTTGCCGGGCGGCTATCCCAACCTCCTGGGACCGCATGCTCAGGACCAAATCGCTCAGGCTTACGGGAACAACATCACGAGACTTCAGGCCGTGAAGCGTCGTTTCGACCCGGATGGCTGCTTCTCAGCCACGCCTCTCCCCCGCTGAAGCGAGTTGTCGGGCTCACACTGGGTGTTCGCGATCGAGCACTCGAACAACGGAGACTATGCGATGACGGTGCAGAACTTTGCGGAGACAGGCGCGGCGAGCCCTCATGGCGCGACACTTCCGGTTCTCACCCTCAAGCAACTTGACGCAGATCCACATGGAGTCTTTCGCCAGTACCGCAAGGATCACCCTGTCGTGCTGCACGAGACCGGCGGATATTTCGTCCTGCGTTTTTCCGATGTCGAGCGCCTGGGCAGGGATCCGCGAGTCGGCTCAAGCGGAACGAGCTTTCCCAAGTCGTTGGGCATCAGCAGCGGTGCGATATTCGATCTCTTCGAATACAGCATGATCACAGCCGATGGCGAAGTCCATCGGCGGCGGCGCTCACCATTGTCGCGGCCATTCGCCGTCCGTACGATCAACGAGATGCGGCAAAGCATCCGCCGCGCAGCCGACGACCTCATCAACGGCTGGTACAGAGATGGCGAGGTGGACTTCATCGGCGAGTTTGCGGCCAAACTGCCTGCCCGCATCATTGCCGATCTCTTGGGGCTTCCGCGCGAGGACATTCCGGAATTTACGCTGCTGGTCTATGAGGTGACGAAGATCTTCAGTTTCGGACTGTACCTGGACGAGATCGGAAAGATCGAGAAAGCCGCGCAGCGGCTGCATGATTACGTGGAAACGGCTCTTGATCAACATCGCCGCAGACCACGCGAAGATTTCCTGTCGTCGTTCCTGACTGCGGCCGCCGAAGCAGACGAATTGTCGCCGCAAGAGATACTCTACCAGATAATGCCGCTAATCATCGGCGGCACCGACACGACCAGGGTCGCGCTCGCAACGCAACTTGCGCTTCTGCTCCAGCATCGCGAGCAGTGGGCGGCGGTCTGTGATGAGCCTTCATTGGTTCCGGCCGCGGTCACGGAAGCGATGCGCTTCGAGCCTACCGGCGCGTCGACGGTGAGAGTCACACGCGAGAATGTTGACGTCGACGGGACCGTTATACCCGCCGACCAGCTTGTCACGCTTTCTATGATGTCGGCGATGCGCGACGAATCCACCTACCACCGTCCGGACATATTTGACATTCGTCGCGCCGACCAGCCGCGCGTGCATCCGATCTTTGGATTTGGCGCACACCGGTGCATCGGCGAGGCGCTCGCACGCGCCGAACTGGAGGAAGGCCTGGGCGCGATTGCCGCCCGAATACCGCAGCTTCACCTGGATACGCCACTGGAGATCAAGGGCCATATGGGAGTTCGTCGCATCGATGCTGCCATGCGAGTCTTCTGGAAGCCATGACATCGCGCGGCGCAGGGCTCCTCGACATTGTCCCGGAAGCCAAGCGGCATCGCCTGCGCTCGCCTGAGGATTGGTGGCCGATGGTTCTGGGAACGGGCTATCGCGGCACGATCGAGCAACTGGATGCGGCACAGAGAGAGGGTACGAAAACACTGCTTCGATTATATCCGCGCCCACGGTGTGGCATGTTCACGCGGGGTGCGGCCTTGCAGCAACTGCTTTCGGGAACGGGCCTCGAACTCACTTATACCGGTGAACGCGCCTTCACCTTGACGCCGATCCGGACAGCGGCAAGATCGAACCTGATTGTCTGATTAGCCTGACAACCGCGTCGCGAATGAGCCGACCGTCGATCCGCTACTTCCGCAAAGTCAAGAGCCTCCCCAATCTTAGTCCCCGAAATAAGGTTGTCGTAACGTCATATCTTGCACAGTCGCGGCCGAATCAAATTGGTCATGCGCTATCTTGTGGCGATGCGCGTGCCGTCAACGCATTGTAATAAATGCCCGCTAGGCCGTGTGGACTCTTGGGATTCTCAAATCAGATTGAACGTGATTCAAGGCTTTCTTTTAGGAGGAAGCCT
>NZ_JBEGDB010000470.1:0-3317 GCF_043638955.1 Bradyrhizobium sp. 31Argb
CCTGCGTCCACGATCTTCGAATCATGGTTGCCCATGGATTCAGAATCCTCAGTCAATTACAACTGTAATGCTAGCTCCAACTCGGCGAAACTCGCGGAGATGCTGCTCGATGCCGGCGCCGATGTCACCTACCGCACCCTGCCGGTCGGCCATCAACTCTCGCAGGCGGACCTCGTGCTCACGCGCGAGTGGCTGGAGCGGGTGAAGAAGCGGACGCTTCAGTCCGCGTAAGAATGCAGGCGTCGCGCCTCACGCGGCGCCCGCATTCTTTTGCAGATAGTCGTCGGCAAAGGCGAGATACCACTCCAAGCATCCCGGATTGGCCATCGCGTCCTTGTTGATGACCTTCTCGATCGGATGGCCGAGCAGGAGCTTCTTGATCGGCAGCTCCTGCTTCTTGCCTGATAGCGTGCGCGGAATTTCGGGCACCTGGAAGATCTCGTTGGGAAGGAAGCGGCGGGACAGGCCGGCTTCGATTGCCTTGTTGATCCGTGTCTTCATCGCCTCGTCGAGCGCGATGCCATCGCGCAGCACCACGAACAGCGGCATGTAGCTTTCGCGCCCGAGATATTCGAGATCGATGACCATCGAATCCAGGATCTCCGGCAGTGCCTCGATCGCCGAGTAGAGTTCGCTCGTCCCCATGCGCAGGCCGTGCCGGTTGATGGTGGCATCGCTCCGGCCATAGATCACGCAGGAACCGTCGGCGGCGACCTTGAGCCAGTCGCCATGCCGCCACACCGGACCGCGTCCGCTGCCGTCGAAATCATCCGGATAGGTCTCGAAATAGCTGGCGCGGTAGCGCGCACCATCAGGATCGTTCCAGAAGCGCAGCGGCATCGACGGCAACGGCTCGGTGCAGACGAGCTCGCCGACCTTGTCGATCACGGTGCGGCCCTGTTCGTTGAAAGCCTCGACGGCGCAGCCCAATATCCGGCATTGCATCGTGCCCGGCGTTTGCGGCAATTCCCTGTTGCCGCCGATGAAGGCGCCGGCGAAGTCTGTGCCGCCGGAAATGTTCGCCCACCACATGTCCGCCTGCGCGGCGTTGCCATTGAGCTTTGAAAGCGCGGCGAAGCGCTCGTTGAACCAGGCTTGCGTGTCGGCGCTGAGCGGCGATCCAGTCGAGCCGAGCGCGCGCAGGTGTGAGAGGTTGCCGACGGCGGCGAGATCGATTTCCGCTTTCGTGCAATTGGCAAAGAACGCCGCGCCCGCCCCGAACACCGTCACCTCCGCGTCGGCGACGAAGCGCCACAGCGTCGTCCAGTCCGGCTTGTCCTTTGACCCGCCGGGGCTGCCGTCGAAGATGCCGCAGGTGGTGCCGCCCAGGAGCCCGTTGACCTGGCAGTTCCACATGATCCAGCCGGTCGAGCTGTACCAATGGAAGCGTTCGCCAAATGAGTTCGGCTGATAGCTGCAGCCGATGTCGTTATGCAGCGTGTTCAGCGGCAGCACCACGATGATGATGCCGCCATGGCTGTGCACGATCGGCTTCGGCAAGCCGGTGGTGCCGCTGGAATAGACGATCCAGAGCGGATGATCGAACGGCAGCCACACCGGCTCGAACGCATCGATCGCAGGACTGCGACGGGCGAAGATCGCCGACAACAGCGGATCGGCTGTCTCGGCGCTCTCCGCGTCGCTGTGCAGGATGAAGTGCTTGACCGTCGGCAGCGAGCGCCGGAGCTCGTCGACCACGGCGCGGCGGTCATGCCGCCGGCCGGCATAGGTGACGGCGTCGCAGGCGATCAGCACTTTCGGTTCGATCTGCTTGAAGCGATCGATCACCGCCGGCGCCGCCATGTCGGGCGCACAGACGCTCCAGATCGCGCCGAGGCTCGCGGTGGCGAGGAAGGCGATGATGGTCTCAGGGATATTAGGCAGATAGGCCGCGACGCGGTCGCCGGGCTTGACGCCTTTCTCCCGCAAGTGAACCGCAAGCGCGGCCGCCTGTCGCCGCAATTTGGGCCAGCTCGTTTCCTTCAGCACGCCATCTTCGCCGCTGCTCACGATCGCCGGCAGGCCCGCGGCATCGGCGGCTTCGACGTGCCGGAACACCTGCTGGGCGTAGTTGACGGAGGCGCCGGGAAACCAGACCGCGCCCGGCATCTTCCGCTCCGCCAGCACCGTGCGGTGCGGCGTCGGCGAGCGCAGGTCGAAATAGTCCCAGATGCTCTGCCAGTAGACGTCGATGTCGCGCACCGACCACTGGCGCATGTCCTCAAAACTGGAAAAGCTCAGGCCGCGCTGCGCCTCGAGCCAGCGGCGATAAAGGGCGATCTGCGGAACGTAAGGTGCGGTCATTGCTCTCAAGCTTATGTCGCGGCGGGGAGCGCCGCTCGAACGAGAGCCCTACCATAACGGAACCCGCGCGGGAATGTCATCGCGCAGCGCCCTGAGGAGGCCGCTGACGGTGTCAGCCTCTTGCGAACACCAACAGCCCGTTCGCCGGGATCGTCACTGCGGCGGACGCGGGCAGGCCGTGCAGCGGCGGGCCGTCGGCATGCACGCTGCCATCGCCGGTGACGGTCACCTCACGGTCGTAGATGTCGCTGTTGAACACCTCGCGCCAGCGGCCTTCAGCGGGAAAGCCGATCGCGTAGTTGTGGAACGGGCTTTCGTTCAGGCTGCAGACCACCACGACGTCGCCGCCGTCGTCCTCGACCCAGCGCTGGAACGCCAGCACGCGGTTGTCGTCGTGGACATGGATGACGGCGCAGCCTTCGCCGCGCAGCCCCGGCGTCGTCAGGCGCAGGCCGATCAGGTCGGAGGCAAAGCGCAGGAAGCCGGCCATCACCTCATCGCCGCGGTCGAACGCCGCCCAGTCGATTTCGGTATCCACGCTCGGCGTGTCGCTCCATGGCTTTGACGCCAGCATCTCCTGGCCCATGAACAGCATGGGAATGCCGGGCGCGGTCAGCAAGAGGCCAAGCGCGAAGCGGCTGCGGCTGCGCGCATACCAGGATCTCGGATTGCTGCCGTCGGCGAGCGCCGCGATCCGCTCGTCGCGTCCCATATAGACGATGTCGTGGTTCTCGATTGCGTGCACCGCGCGCCAGCGGTCGCGCAGGCGGATCGCGGCGATCGCGTCTGCGATCGCTGACATCGGCACGCGCGCGCTGGCGCCCTGCGAGGCGCTCGCAATCGCCGCCCGCACGCTGTTGCGGATGCCGTCGCTCCAGGTGGCGTCGAAGCCCGCGCCGCCCTCGCTGCGATCCTTCACGATCCACGCATTGACCGGCGCATTGCCTCATCAAGAATGTTACCGGAGAACTGACCGTCAGGATTGGGGCGGCGACACCGAATCGGATCGGTGT
>NZ_JBEGDB010000471.1:0-3277 GCF_043638955.1 Bradyrhizobium sp. 31Argb
CGCCTGGGGCTCGAAGCCTTCCAGCGCATCAAATTTGGTACCAGTCTGGCGCTCCGCGATGTGTGAATCGGACAGCCCGCTTGCGGGGGAGGTCGGATCGCATCGCTAGATGCGATCCGGGTGAGGGCTTTCTCCACATAGCGAGTCCCGCCGCGGAGACACCTCACCCCACCCTCTCCCGCAAGCGGGAGAGGGTGCGCATCTCCGTCGAGGCGCTAACCCGCGCGGTCGCTGTAGGCGAGCTTGACGACGTGGTCGCGAATGTCCGGCGGCCATTCGGCGATCTCGCCGACGAAGCGGCGGCGGTCGTCGGCGAACAGCGCGCGCGAGGCCTCCTCGAATTTCGGGAGGTTGCCAGCCATCGCCGACATGAAATGATAGGCGGCATCGCGTGCGGCGCGTTGGCGGTCGCGGTCGCCGCTGCTGCGGCGCGCCTCGTCCACGAGCTTGCGGAGCGCGACCGAGGCGCCGCCGGGCTGCGCGTTGAGCCATTCCCAATGGCGCGGCAGCAGCGTCACTTCGCGCGCGACCACGCCGAGTTTCGGTCGCCCGCGGCCACGCGGCTCGCTCGGTGGCGCCTCGGGCGCTTCGCTTGGCGGAGCCGATGCCGGCAGCCGTGCCAGGATCGCGTCATCGCTGCCGCGAAGATCCAGATCGACGGCGCGCCCGGTCCCGTCGCAGAAGATCGCAATCGGCTCGGCGCTCTGGCCGGCCCGTTTGACCGCTAGCGCGACCTCGGCCAAAGGCCCAGTGGCCAGCCGCCGCTGGCCTTCGAAGGCTGTAAATGTCTGATTCATTTGAGTTATCCGATCGATTCGCCGTTCATGCATTTATGCCCGGGTATAATTTCGATGTCAATATCACCCGGATAAATAATTTGGCCTCTCGGCCAATCGCGAATCCCGCGATTGCCTGATAGGGAACGCCCGGGAAGGTTCTTTGGATTTCGGGGGACGCCGTGCTGACCGTTCATCACCTCAACAACTCGCGCTCGCAACGGGTGCTGTGGCTCCTGGAAGAGCTTGGCGTGCCCTATGAGATCGTGCGCTATCAGCGTGGGCCCGACATGCGCGCGCCGAAGGAGTTGCTGGCGGTGCATCCGCTCGGCAAGTCGCCCGTCATCACCGATAACGGCAACACGATCGCGGAATCCGGCGCGATCGCCGAATACATCCTCGGCACTTACGGCAAGGGACGCTTGATCCCGCCGCCGGACACGCCGGAGCGGCTGCGCTACACCTATTGGCTGCATTATGCCGAGGGATCGGCGATGTCGCCGCTGCTGCTGAAGCTGCTGTTCACGATGATGCCGAAGCGCGCGCCCGCTTTATTGCGGCCACTGGTGCGCAAGGTCACCAACCAGGCGCTAACCGTGCTGGTCAATCCGCAGCTCAAGCAGCACATGACGTTCTGGGAGGCGGAACTCGGCAAAAGCCAATGGTTCGCGGGCAACGAGTTCAGCGTGGCCGATATCCAGATGAGTTTTCCGCTGGAAGCCGCCTCCGCGCGCGCCGGGCTGGAGGAGGGGCATCCCAGGTGCATGGCGTTCCTCGAACGCATTCACGCGCGCCCGGCCTATGTCCGCGCGCTGGAGAAGGGCGGACCGTATCTGGTGGGGCGGTAGGCGAAGTCACCTCTCCCCGCTCTTGCGGGGAGAGGTCGGCGCGTAGCGCCGGGTGAGGGGCGTTGCCGCGCATTCGGTGTTCGTGGAAGCAGCCCCTCACCCCAACCCTCTCCCCGCAAGAGCGGGGCGAGGGAGTCTCACCGCTCCACCGCCGCGATCACCTCTTTCACCAGACGCGCCAATCCGCGCATGTCGCCGGTCCGATCGACGCTGTCGCCGAGGCGGACCACGACCAGGCGCTGCGTCGGCATGATGACGATGCGCTGGCCGAGGTCGCCCGAGGCAAAGAAGGCGTCGCGGGGAATGCCGAGCGCGACACGGTTCTTGGCACGCGCATGTTCGCTGCGGTTGGTCCAGAAGCCGGCGCCGTAGTCGGTCTTCAGCGTCGCGGCGGCGGAAAAGTCCACCCAGTCTTCGTGCAACAACCGCTTGCCGCCGACCACGCCGTCATTGAGATAGAGCAGCCCGAAGCGTGCCCAGTCCCGTGCGCTCGCCTGCATGTAGGCGGTGCCCTGCAGCGTGCCGCTGCCGTCGAATTCCAGCGTGACGCTGCGCATGCCGAGCGGGTTGAACAATTCGCGCCAGGCAAAGGCGAGCGTCTGTTCGGGCCCGCCGACGGCATCGCGGATGATCCGTGCCAAGAGTTGCGTCGAGGGGCTCGAATAGTGCCAGCGCGTGCCGGGCGGCGCCATCAGGGGCGCCTTCACCGCAAAGCCCGCCATGTCGTCATGCAGATAGGCCATCTGGCTCGAGGGATCGAAGCCCGAATTGGTCTCGTCCAGCGCCAGCCCTGTGGTCATGCGCATGAGGTGCTCCACTTCGATCTCGCGACGCGGATCATTCCTGCCGCGCCATTCCGGGATCGGCGCGGGCATCGACGGCGTGACGACGCCTTGTTGGGTCAGGATTCCGATCAGCGCATTGATCACCGACTTGGTCATGGAAAAACCAAGCAGCGGCGTATCGACACTGATGCCCTTGGCATAGCGCTCGGCGATCACCTTGCCATGATGGACGACCACCACCGCCTTGGTGCGCCGGAACGGCGGCTCCGCCGGCTCCTCGAAGGCATCATCGAGTGCCGCTTTCAGCGCCGGGTCCGAAGGCTCGACAGGTTCAGGGCCCGCGATCTCCTCAAGCAGCGGCGGCGCTCTTGTCACCTTCAGCGCGTCGATATCGCTCTTGAGCACATAGGGCGCCGTCGCGCCGTGCAGCAGCACGCATCCGAGCCCATCGTGAAACGCAGCACGGCTTGTCAGCCATCCAGCCATCGACGCGTCGACGGTCTTGCCGGTGCGGTCGAGCGCAAAGCGGAGCAGCGGACGCAGTCTGCGGATGCCGGCCCGATCGATGGTTTCCGAAAACACCGTTTCCGGATCGAGGCCGGAGACGAACACCTTGGAACAGACATTGTGTGCGACCACGCCGGTCGCGACACGAACGGCCCGATCAGGACGGAAGTAGGCGGCAATCGCCACCGCGGCGGCGAAAGCGATTGCTGCCGCGATCCATTTCTGCCAGCCCACAAATTCCTCCGCGCCGAAGCTCAGCCGATCTTACTTTACCTCGCCCCGCTTGCGGCTGTCCGATTCACACATCGCGGAGCGCCAGACTGGTACCAAATTTGATGCGCTGGAAGGCTTCGAGCCCCAG
>NZ_JBEGDB010000472.1:0-3275 GCF_043638955.1 Bradyrhizobium sp. 31Argb
CGCAACCTCGGACCGGCCGACAGTCGGAGCTACATCCGTCAAGCGAAAGTAACATCCTCAGGTGAGGCAATACGAGAGCCAAATTTGAACGCCGATTGACAGATTGGACTACGCCCGAGTTGCTCGACCTGCAGATTCTGTTCCTCCGGGCCGCGCGCGTCGTCGACGATCGGAGCCTGGACCTACCCATGCCTTTGCGCGGCCTGATTGCCAGCAAGCTGGAGAAATCCGGCGTCCCAGCGCCGCAGACCGCAAAAATCAAAGGGTTCGTTCCGATCGGACGATCCGACCGGGCCAGTCTGTACGACGAGTCACTCCCTCCCGGTCTGATCCTGATCGAATAGACATGCGCGAGGCCCGCGCCGCTAGCGGCCATGCCGCCGCCGCGCCGCCGAGAAGCGTGATGCCAAGCACTGTCGCCGCCGCAGCGGTTTAAAGCCCATTTCTTCCTTGAGGCGTGTTCCGATCAGCTTGCGGCCAAGCCGGACCCTGTCGGCGTGGCGGTAAGTCCCAGGTCTGCCAGCACATCGAGCAGCCGCTCGAGTGCTGCGCGGACCTCGGCACCAAGTAAGTTGAATTTTGCCTTTGCCATTTCCTTTTATCCAAACGCTTATGCCGTCATCGCGCAGGCCGCTTCCCATAGGCGCCCGTGGCGCGAGCAAGCCTATGCCAGTGGCTGGACGGTGGACACTTCCCCGGTTCGCTGCCCCGTTGCCCCGAGGTTGCAGCCCAAGCGCGTTCCTCAGCCAGCTTCAGGATAAATACGAACACGGGAGCCGCCGTCCGTCTCCTGCAGCTCGGCCCTGTAAGGCACGCCGCGGATGTTGATATATGTCGGGCGCCCGACTTCCGGCATCCGGCGCTCCCCCTCTAGTACACGAACAAGGTAAGTCGGAAGCCAGCGTTCGCGGTGCTGCCACCCCCCGCGGATAAGAAACCCAAGATCCGCGACGGGCTGACGGGATGGCCCAGCTTCATTCATCGGCCTCGCGCGAGGATGATGGATGAGACGAACGTCCCTGCGCCCTGCCGGCCCAAACGTGGCCGAGTAATGCTCGCCGTTGATCGCAAACCGGCTTGGGCCGAACTGGTTCGGCAGGAGATTGATGTTACTCAGTACGTCGATCAGGACTTCTGAGGCCGGTTGCGAGCCGTGGCGCCAGCCCTCGCCGACGATAGGTCCGATATCCAGTAGATCCTGAGGGGCCCCTGATGGCCCGACGAACGACGGCGGTCTGGCGAAGTCAGGCGCCGGCGCAGAGTGAGCATCGTCCCGCAATTGATACGGTGTGGGCGGATTCAGGTTAACCAGTGGCTCTAGACCGCCGTAGATGTCTGATGACGGGGCTCTGGCAGAGGATGGCTCGGGTTCTTGCATCTGCTCCCCAAACCAATCCCAAGCTCCCGCGCTCGGGGTGGCCGGCGTTGCGGGAAGTCCTTGCGACGGGCTGGGCTGTGGGCTATGGCGCAGTGTGAGCGTGGATGTCGCGGGTTCTTGCATCGCCTCTCTAAACCAATCCCAAGCGCCCGCGCTCGGGGTGGCCGGCGTCGCCGGAAGCTCCTGCGGCGAAGCGTTCTGCCGAGCGCCTTCCCCGGCGAGCGGACGCGCGTGCTCAGGAGGAGGCAACCCTAGCGCTCTGTTCGCCTCGAGGACTTGTTGGTATCGCCGAAGCCTGAGCAAATCGGCATTGATTTTGGTGTCCTCGGTTTGCTGCCTGTACTGTTCAACATCTCGGGTCAGCCCATCGTCATTGAGTCGGCCAGCCATGGCCCCCTTGTCGCGCGTTTGCAGCCAATCACTCAGCCTGTAAAGGCGGCGTGCGTGTCGATCGACAGTCTCCGGCTCAATCCTGTGTGTCGCCTTTTCCGCGCTGGCCCACATGTCGATGAGGGTTGCGTCTGCGGGATAAGGAACAAGGCGGCGGATATCGACTGACAACGTTCTTCCGGCGCCGACGTCGCGGAGCTTTTTCAATGCCGCTTTGATGCGCCTGCTGCGATCATTCGCATAGGTTTCCACATCGTCATCCAAGCCAGCTTCCAACTCGGGGTTGCCAATTCGATCCGCGATTGATGGCCTCCCGTTCTGGCTAAGGCGGGCGCTCAAATGGCGCAGATCGGCTATCGCGTTTTTGATGGTGCCGTCGCCCAGTGGTTTGGTGCCGTCGTCCTGGGTGACACTGGCTTTGCTTTTGAAGTCCTCAAACAGCGCCTCGTCCTCCTCAGGGACCCCGCGTGTTCGGCCGGGCTGCTTGGCGTAATCCACGCGAAACTTCGTTGAAAGGATCTCTTGCCGAGCCGTGGAGCCAGACGGCTTTTCGCCGTGGCTCGCCCCAAACGCCTTTCCAACCCCTGATTTGATACGCGACCACAGTCCGCGATTTTTCCTGTTCTTCGTCTCAGTCGCGGGCTGCTCCTCAGATGGCAGGGTATAGCGCGTACTGCTGAACAGATCATCCCGCAAATTGGACCGCGGCGATACTTGGGCCGAAGCTCGAAAGTTAGCGCGGGGGAGGTCCACGCTGTGGCGCGTGCTGCTGAACGAGTTGTCCCTCAAGCGCGAGTGTGGCGGCATCCGCATTGAACCGCCGAGGGCACCGCGCCGGAGTCCTTCACCGCCGTCTGCGGGACCCTCATCAGGCGAACTAGACTTTGCGGAGTTCTCATCAGACGAATTGAGCTGCAACTCGTCCATTTGCTGTTCAAAGCTTGCTTGCGGGCTCGTGGTGCCCGATTGCTGCCCCACCTGCGGCTGCTGATAGTACGCTTGCGCGAATCCTTCCACATCAAAATCAAACAGGTTGAAATTGTTATTCGTTCGCTCCATGGCACCTCACATCACATAGCAAAGCTCGTATCTGGCGCACGGCAAGGTGATTGAGTGAAAGCGATGGAATTTTCGGCCGAGAATCCGGCTGCCGAAGCCTGAAACACAATCACCATCATTTGCCGCGGCCGAGACCGCCGCCAACGCCTCCGATTACTCCGAGATCAAGCACTCCGATGTTCATTCCTTCATGATAGGTGGCGTCGCCGTCTAGATATCGACGTTCTCATCCTAAGAGAGTTAGCTGTTAAGAAGCTGACGAGTGTCAGAAGGGCACAATGTGAAAATGGCGCCGGCGTTGTTTCTCAAGAAATATGCGGTGCACGTGCCACGTGATTTTCGTTCAAACCACGTATAAGGCCGTCCCGACACGGCACTGAAATGGACCCGCGGAGCGGGACCGCTTGAACCGGTTTGTTAGTTGGAAACTGACCGCTCCTGATCCCTT